>NZ_AYYA01000065.1:0-21533 GCF_000511065.1 Psychrobacter sp. TB67 | reverse complement strand
TGGGTCACAGACAAGCTTAAAGAGAACTGGAGTCCCCAGCAAATAGCAGGTGTTCATGGTGGACTCAGTCATATGAGCATTTATCGCTATATATGGACAAACAAGCGTAAGGGCGGCAGGTTATGGCAGTGTCTCAGACGTAAAGCCAAGCCTTATCGGCAGCGTTTAACTGCTGAGACTCGTGGTCGTATTAATGACAGAGTCTCTATCCATGAGCGCCCCTCCATCGTTGATGCGCGCACGCGGATTGGCGACTGGGAGGCGGATACCATTATCGGTCAGCATCACAAGCAAGCGATTGTCACGCTCGTTGAACGTAAAACAGGGCTGCTGAAGATGAAACGTGTGGATAATAAAACGGCACAGCAAGTATCAGAGGCAATGATAGAGCTCTTAAAGCCAGTGAGGTTGCAGGTTAAGACCATTACCTCTGACAATGGTAAAGAGTTTGCTCAGCATAAAAAGGTGAAACAAAAGCTCTTTAGCTCTTTCTTCTTTGCCGATGCTTATGCGTCATGGCAGCGAGGAACCAACGAAAATACCAACGGCTTGATCAGAGAGTATCTGCCTAAAGGCTGTGACTTTAGACAAGTCTCTGATGATGAGATGCAGGACATTGAGAACAAACTAAATAACAGACCAAGAAAACGCTTAGGGTTTAAAACGCCTATGCAGGCGTTCTATAATATTAATTAGCGTTGCACTTGGTGTGTTAATCTAAGATGTTAACCAATTGATAAATAGCATTTTATCTATTAGCTATTAAACAGATAATATTTATAAGAATGACGAGTCAGGCTGCGTCAAAAACTCTATTTCTTCGCCACTTGAAACCCGTCCTAAAATGTCATTACGATGCGGATAACGACCAAATCGATCGATAATGACTTTATGTTTCATCTCAGCCTCTATGGTTTGCGCATTGGTATATTGCTCAAACAGGGTGACTGCTCGTTGATGAATCAGTTTTGACTCACTGTGCATATACGGCATAAGTATAAACTTACGCGCCTCTACAGTTTCAAGTATTTCTAATGCGCCAGCAGTAACCGCTTCTTGAGCGAGCGCCAATGCCATACTATCTTGAGCAAAGGCCGCTGGCGTATCACGATAAATATTTCGCGAGAACTGGTCTAATACAATAATTTCAGCCAACCTACCCTCAACACTACATCGCCATTCATATAACTCTGACGCCGCTGCTTGCTCGAGCAATTCACTGTATCGCTCGATTAATAACTTATCAAAATCTACGTCTTTCTCAAAAAACTGTTGGCTACCGACCTCTTTAAAACAAAAACCTAATATCACTTTATACATCGTTTTCTCAAACTCACTATTTAAAGGTATGATTTACAGGCTAAATTTAAAATTATTGTCTAAAAATATCGCATATTCGCTTATGGTTTCATATCCACTAATGAATATTCAGCCATCATGGCTTATACTTTTCATTATCCATAAATAAAAATAGGAAATATCATGGCTCGTTTACAAGACAAAGTTATCATTATCACAGGCGCGGCTCAAGGCATGGGCGAAACTCATGCGCGTTTGTGTCTGGAAGAAGGTGCTAAAGTCGTCTTGACCGATATTAATTCTGATAAAGGCAACGCATTGGCTAAGGAACTTGGCGATAATGCCCTCTTTATCAAGCATGATGTCACCAATGAAGACGATTGGGCACAAGTCGTTAAAGCAACCCAAGAAAAATTTGGTCAAATCGATGTCTTAGTTAATAATGCAGGTATCACTACGCACAAATCTATCTTAGATACCTCGGTAGCAGACTACCGCAAGATCCTAGAGATTAACCAAGTGTCGGTCTTTTTAGGCATGAAAGCGGTTATTCCAACGATGAAAGCAGCCAAGCAAGGCTCTATCATTAATATCTCATCGATTAACGGTTTGGTCGGTGGCGCTATCGGTTATACCGATTCTAAATTTGCGGTACGCGGTATGACCAAAGCCGCAGCATTGGAGTGCGCCCCTCATGGCATTCGCGTGAACTCCATTCATCCAGGCGTCATCGCCACACCAATGATTATGCAAGGCGATACCAAAGATGCAGTTGAAGCTTTTGCCAAAACCATTCCGATGAGACGTGTGGCGCAGCCCGAAGAAGTCAGCGGCATGGTGCTATTCTTAGCGTCAGATGACTCTAGTTATTCAACCGGCTCAGAATTTATCGTTGATGGTGGGTTGACTGCGCAGTAAGACTTTTTACGCTAAACCATGTAAATTTGATAAAAGCTGGGCATATTGCTCAGCTTTTATTTTGAGATTTTTTCAGAAAAATATTAAGCCTTCGAACACGAAGCCTTTAATAACTTTTACTTGATTCTTGATAACATCTCAGCTGCTGCATTTAACCTCTTCAAAGCCCACTCAAAATCAATTCTTCAATCCCTGCTCTTTCATGCGTTTTAAACGGATAGCGATCTGCCATGATTATCCATTGGTTCAAGCTTTTAGCTGTTTTTTTAGATGTTGTATTTCTGCTTAGGCTATTTTGATTATCATCTAATTTTATTAACAAAATATCGATATCCATGGTGACTTGCTTTATGGATGTCTGAGCTTCTGTTAGACGCTGTCTGTCGCACTCACTTTCAAAATTTTTAAAGGTCTGCTGCAACTGTTGTAACGGTATCGGCGACGTTAGTGAAATATAGACACATTGATTGGTATAGTCAGGTTTTGGGTGTTCCAGCGTCGCCGTAAAGTCAGGGTTTTGAAATGCCGTAGATAGCTGTATTTCGCCCAAAACGGCTAATTTTTTTCGGACACACGGTAAGTGTTTTTCAGCTTGATAATTGCTACCCAATGCCAATAGCACTGCCGTCACCGACTGTGTTTGCAGCAGTTCAGGCGCATACGTTTGTAAGCCATCAAGATTTAAATGAGTCAGTGCTTTATGCATTATCAGATTGGCTATTGTCGTTTGCCGCTGACTCAGTTGCTGATGCTTTAGCATAACGGGTGATTTGTACCCCAACGGCATCCGCTTGCTTGATTGCCGTCGGCTTGGCAATGCTTAACGTCACTTTATGACTCGCATATTTTTCCAGCAGCTTATCAGCGATTTGCCCGGCTAGGTGTTCAAGCAACTGTGCCTTAATCGCTTTGCACCATTCGCTCACATCATCACAGACCGCTTTGTAATTGAGCGCATCATGGACATCGTCTGAAACAGCAGCTTTACTAATATCTGTTTCAAGCGTTATATCAATTAGGAGCGGCTGCGTAATAGCGCGCTCCCACGCGTAAACACCAATGACTGCTTCTACTGTTAAGCCTTTGACAAATACCACATCAGATTCGGTATGAAACATGCGCTCATCCTTATTTATTAATTTTTGACTGAGCTTTTTAATTTAAGTCTTTCGCCCAAAATTTTATTTACTTTGTTTTTTTATTTACTTTGCTGCAATGCTTCTTCGCGCAAGCGCTCGGCTTTTAATGCTTTACTAGGGCGATGACGCCACAAGTCAATGCTGAATAATAACAGCCCGAGCCAAATCAAACCAAAGACGGCTAAACGGTTTAAGTCAAAAGGTTCTTTATAATAAAACACCGCCAAGAAGAAAATAAAGGTCGGCGTCAGATAATTCATAAAACTTAAAATACTATAAGCGACTAGCTTAGTCGATCTATTAAATAGTAATAGCGGTATCAGCGTAATGGGACCTGCTATCATAAGCAACCAAATATTTGGGGTAAACCAAAAACTCAGCTGGCTACTGACCACATCCGCTTGCCAAAACCACCAAATAAAGATGGGTACCAACATGGTAGTTTCAACAAACATTGCATCGACTGCGGTCAATGGCGTTTGGCGCTGAATCGTACCGTAAGTACTAAAGCTAAAGGCAAGAATGAGCGATAGCCATGGCAGACTACCGAGCATCACGACTTGAATGACCACAGACAATAGCGCAAAACCAATCGCGACCCATTGTAAAGGTCGCAGGCGCTCTTTGAATAAAATCATCGATAACGCCACGCCAACGAGCGGGCCAATAAAATACCCCAAGCTCGCCTCAAGTATCTGATCGTGATTGACCGCCCATACATAGGTGAGCCAATTGGTGGCGATAATAATACCTGACAAAAAGGTCAAGGCTATCCATTTTGGATTTTGTTTTAAGGTATTTATCCACTGCCAACGTTTGGTCACGACCACAACGATGAGCAAACAGGCAAACGTCCAAACAATGCGATGACCGATGATTTCTGTCGCGTTATAAGCGGCCAATTGTTTAAAATATAAAGGAAATGCACCCCATATACAAAAAGCGATCAGCGCAGTGACGATACCATTTCTCGTAGTTTTGATTGGAACGACTGGTTTTTTGACGACATTTTGAGTAGTCATAAGGCAAGACAACTTAAATTAGAGCAAAGCGCGACCTCACCTAATGTTTATCAATAATGAAAACTTAGCGGTAAGAGCGCAGGGTTACTACATATAGGGTAGAAAGTAAAAAGCAATGCGTTAATACTATTAAAGTATCAACACATTGCTGACGATAACCACGTTGAAAATAACTTTTATATCAAGGTCAAGAAAGGCTAAAAAGCAGCCTTGCTGGCTTCATTAAATCCAGAAGTCAGCATCTCAAAAGCCAATAATACTGCTTATCAAACTATTAGGGTTTTTAGCATTAGGCTACACCATTATCCACTTGAATAGACATACCGATTTGATTGGCAAGTTCAGCAAACCCTGGAAAACTGGTATTGACGGTCTCAACGCCTTCAATGGTAATCTGCTTGGATGCGCGTAAGCTGGCAACCGCAAAGCTCATGGCAATACGATGATCATGATGTGAGGTAATTTGACCGCCACCGAAGACTGGCTGGCTGTTATTAACCTCATTAACATCAACATTACTGCCCTTGCCTTCAATACCTTTACCTTCAATAATTAGACCATCTTCAGTCACGGTGCAATCGATACCAAGCGTTTGTAGACCATCTGCCATCACGGCAATGCGATCTGATTCTTTAACGCGCAACTCTTTTGCACCCGTTAATACTGTACGACCTTGGGCACAGCTAGCAGCAATGAATAAGACTGGAAACTCATCAATCGCTAAAGGCACTAAGTATTCTGGAATCTCAATACCTTTTAGTTTTGAGCTACGAATCGTGATATCTGCTACTGGCTCACCGCCCACATGCGTCTCATGGCTTAGGCTAATATCAGCATTCATCAGTTGTAAGATATCGATAATACCCGTACGTGTCGGATTAATACCCACTTGCGTTAAGGTCAATTCGCTATCTTGACTAATAGCAGCGGCTACCATAAAGAAGGCCGCCGATGAGATATCCGCAGGGACAGCGATATCACCGCCTGTGAGCGTGCCACCCCCTTCAACGCTAATGCGATTGCCATCAACAGTCACAGGATAACCAAAGGCTGAGAGCATACGTTCGGTATGGTCACGGCTAACTTCAGGTTGAATGACAGTCGTTGTGCCTTTTGCCCACAGTCCAGCCAGCAATAAGCAAGACTTAACTTGTGCAGACGCGACTGGCATATCATACTCAGCCCCTTGCAGCGGCTGTCCGACACTATCACGACCAGTGATACTTAGCGGCGCAGTACCGCTATGACCCGTACTTTGAATCACGGCACCCATGGCGCGCAATGGCGCTGCGACACGCTCCATAGGGCGCTTGTTTAAACTCGTATCACCGATTAACACACTATCAAATGCTTGTGCCGCCAAGATACCTGCCAGCAGCCGCATACTAGTACCCGAATTGCCCATATATAATGGCGTTTTGCTTGGCTTTAGACCATTCATCCCAACGCCATGAATGATCAATTTACCGTTATCAGGCCCTTCAATGGTCACGCCCATATCACGAAAAGCTTGCAAGGTGGCAAGCGCATCTTCCCCTTCCAAAAATCCTGTGACATTGGTCACCCCTGTCGCAAGGCTACCGAGCATGATACTGCGATGCGAGATAGACTTGTCACCAGGAATGTTAATGGTGCCAGAGACGGTATTGCTGGGAGTAATATTATAAGAAGCTGACATGGCAGAAGTATCCGTATAAGGAGTGCTGGCTAACATATGGCCAAAATGTCGCCGTGCGGCTTGCGCGCGGCCCAAAAGTCCCATCAGGGCGGTTGAATCTTTATCAATAATAAGCTGACGCATGGTCTGTAAATAAACGCCATACTCGTCAAGAGCGCTTACGATGGCGCTTTGATTGGCAAAAAATATATCATGCCACATTTTAGGATCGCTGGCAGCAATACGGCTAAAGTCACGAAAGCCCCCTGCTGCATAACGAAACATATCTAAATTGTCATCATGGCTTGCCAGCTGCTCGACCAGATTAAACGCCAGCAAATGCGGCAAATGACTGGTATGCGCCAAAATAGAATCATGATGGTCAGCGGACATCGCCATCACTGAAGCGCCCACTGCTTCCCATAACTGCCGCAATCTAGCAATAGCGGCAGAATCCGTCGTTGGCAGCTCACATATAATCACGCTATGATTGACAAATAATGTGGCACGCCGCGCATGATACCCTGAATCTTCGGCACCAGCAATCGGATGCGCAGGTACCAATCCTGTCGGCAAAGCCCCAAATACCTCTTTGGCAGCTTCAATGATATTGACCTTGGTACTACAGACATCGGTAATGATGCAATCGGACGCAAGCTGACCATTATCCATAGCGGATTTGATATCGACAAACACAGCTTGCACGGCTTGCACAGGCACCGCGATAACAATCAAATCACTGCCACTAACTACTTCACTTAAGATAGCACTACCCGCATCTAGCAAACCATGCTGAATGGCTTCGTCGATGCTTGGCGCATGTCGATCAACCGCCACCAAGCGCGCGCTTAAACCATGGTCTTTAATGGCTTGGGCAAGACTTGCGCCAATCAGCCCTAGACCGATGACACAAACCTGCTTAAATAACGGCGGCTGGGTATTGATAGCGGACTGCCTATTATTATTTTGATCATTTTGAATGTTTTGCTGGCAACTCACGGCTTTTCTCTTTGAACAAACGAACGTGTTTTTAGGTCAAACAAACTGACATTCATTTTATAAAGTTTAATTGTCTAATCATCAGTCAGTATAGAGCGTAGTGTATCAATCAGGCGCATATTGTCTTCTGCAACGCCTACCGTGATACGCAACCAAGTAGGCAAGCCATAGCCTACCAATGGCCGCACGATGACCCCTTGCTCAAGTAATGCTTGATTGATCGATAGCGCATTTTCATCGTCCATTTCTACCATGATAAAATTGGCATGCGACTTAACAAAACCCAACCCTAAAGCATCAAACTGCTTTTCTAACCAGCGCATTTGCTCTTCGTTGGTCAAGCGTACTTTTTCAATGAAATCTTGATCACCAAGTGCTGCTGCGGCGGCCGCCAGTCCAACACGACTGACATTAAATGGCTGACGGATACGGTTTAATAAATCCGCAACTGCTACCGAGCTTAGTGCATAGCCAACTCGCAGACCTGCTAATCCATACGCTTTGGAGAAGGTGCGAACGATGACCACATTATCAAAATCCTCGATTAGCGCTCTGTTATTACTCTCAGGACTGTACTCAATATAGGCTTCATCCAATACCACCAATACTGAGCTTGGCACACCTGCGACGAACTGACGCAGCGCTTTATGCTCAAGCTGTGTTCCGGTTGGGTTGTTAGGATTGGCAATAAAGACAATTTTGGTATTAGGATTGTCCTGAACCGCTTGGCTCATGGCGTTGAGATCATGACCAAAACGCTGCGCGGGCACTTCTACGCCCGTCGCGCCTTGCATTTTTGCTAGCATCGAATAAACCACAAAGGCATACTGGCTATAGACGATCGCGTCATCCGTACCCACAAAACTACGCGCCAAGATATCGAGCAAATCGTTAGAGCCATTGCCCAAGGTGATCTGATCGATATTCACATCATTAAAATCAGCCAATGCTTGCTTTAGGTAGTAACCATTACCATCAGGATAACGCGCCAGCTGACTAAGCTGCTCTGTCACTGCCAACGTCACTTGCGGTGAGCAGCCCATTGGATTCTCATTGCTAGCAAGCTTCACCACATCTGAGACGCCATATTCGCGCGTCAACTCTTCCACCGGCTTGCCTGTTTGATACGGAGCAAGCTCTAAGATACTGTCATAGGCAGGTATGAGCGGTGATAAATTTGACTCAGTCGATTGAGGTGTCTGCATGGTTTATCCTTAGAAGTGATGACGCATCTACGATTTATTGATAATAATGAGTAATTTAACGAGTCTTTCGAGCACAAACCAGCGCTGTAGAATTGCTTCAATTTAAAGTAGTTGATTCAATTTAAAAGAGCAACAAGGACAGATAGTTATAGTCGGTTCAATGCAAAAGTGGTACAAGGCAACCAAGCGTACAGCTATATTTAATACTTCAAGCAAGGTTAACGCTGTCACACTTTTATAGTGAATTGACTATAGCACGGCTTTTGGGTATGAACCCAACACACGTAAATCCTTCACTAACGGGCGAATATCATTGATGGCCGCACTGACATTTGGATCGTTGATATGACCGTCCATATCAATAAAGAAGACATAGGCCCATTTATTAGGACGTTCAGGACGCGTCTCAATACTGGTCATCGACACGCCATGATAAGATAAGGGCTTTAAGATTTCGATAAGCGCGCCCGCTTTGTCATGAGCTGAGACGACGATAGAGGTTTTATCCTGTCCTGATGGCGCAATCGCTTCGTGACCGATGATAAGGAAGCGTGTGGTGTTGCTTGGATTGTCTTCAATATTTGAGTAAAGCTTATGCAAGTCATACTCTGCGGCTGCGACATCCCCTGCAATTGCTGCTGAATGCCATTCATTTTTGAGTCGACGTGCGGCTTCACCATTGCTCGATACAGCGACACGCTCCACATTGGGATAATTGACATCGAGCCAATGACGGCACTGGGCTAGTGACTGCTGATGCGAATAAATACGGCTGAGACCGTCAAGCTTGGTGTGCTCAGCGACCAAGAAGTTTTGATGAATGGGCAGCTCAACTTCCCCTATTATTTTTAAGGTAGAAGACAAAAAGCCATCCAAAGTATGATTGACCACACCCTCTGATGAGTTTTCAACCGGCACAACGCCATACATTGCCGTCCCCGCTTCGACTTCACGGAATACATCAGTGATAGTAGTCATTGGTACGGTATCAGCCGCTTTACCAAAATGCTTGAGGGCGGCGGCATGAGTAAAGGTGCCAACTGGACCCAAAAAGGCAATACGTTGCGGCGCTTCTAGATCTAAGCACACCGACATAATTTCACGAAACAAACGGGCCATTTTTTCATCAGCGATTGGACCAGTATTACGTGCCATCACGGCTTTTAGTACTTGAGCTTCACGTTCTGGGCGATAAAAAATAGGATTGCTTTTTTCAGCCGTAGGACTTTTTGCTATGTGCTCTTTTTTGACCGTCGCCACTTGCTGAGCCAGTTTGGCACGGTTGTTGATCAGCGTTTGAATGTCGCAGTCTACGCTATCAATACTGTGGCGCAGCTGATCTAAAAACTCTTTTTCGCTTGAGTTATCGCTTGCGCTGCTTTTATTTAGGTTATCCATTTTTTGCTCTGGTGACTGCTCACTCATTACCGCCCATCCTTTTTCTAATATTATTACTGAGTTTTATAACTGTTAATAATCACTGTTTTTATGTTTGCATATAATTATATTTATTGATAACTGAGTCCAACCATATTGATAGTCCCTGTTTGCTAAACCAGTTTATCAACATAGGCTGCTTTGCCCGCTTTATTCTTACCCTGCTCGCCGATACGGCGTGTGGATTACTCCGTTAATACAGCAGAAGATGCGCTGACCGGCTCTACTATAACAAAAACTACGCGCAGTGCCCATTCGTAAATGCGTGTAAAGCATCGAACCGTCATAAATATTAGCACAGTTATCCAATTTGGCAGCCATGTACGGGGAACTATAATTGATTAAATTTAAAAGTAGTACAAGGCAACCGAGTGTAGAGGTATATTTAATACTTCAAACGGTGTTAACGCAGTAATACTTTTATAGTGGAATGACTATATGGCAGAACAGTGGCTCAAAACTATGTTACAGTTCAAAACTAATGGTAACTAGCACCACTAACAAAAGCATAAACACCTTTTAAATACATTTAATCTTTAGAACATAACCAATCTTTTAACATTTAAATACTTTTTAACACTTAATAATTTTAAAACACCACCCTGTTAATTGATTCATACAAGGATACCTGATGAGCGCATTACAACAGCTTCGCACCATGACCACCATTGTCGCTGATACTGGCGACCTTAGCGCTATTGCTCGCTTAAAACCTGTCGATGCGACCACCAATCCCAGTCTCATTACCAAAGCCCTTATTCATCCTGATAACCAGTCTATGCTCTCAGAGACGATGAGTCGCTATCAAGGTAACGTAGACGATGTCATTGATGCGCTCACTATCAAGATTGGCTGTAATATTTTAGAGCTAATCGAAGGGCGTGTCTCAACTGAGGTCGATGCGCGTTTGTCTTATGACACCCAAGCGACGATCGATAAAGCCTTAGCATTTATGGAGGCCTATCAGCAAGCAGGGGTCGACTCAGAGCGTGTCCTCATCAAGATGGCGGCGACGTGGCAGGGCATTGAGGCCGCGCGTTATCTAGAAACACAGGGTATTCACTGCAATCTGACGTTATTATTCGGACAGCATCAAGCGATTGCCTGTGCTGACGCTGGCGTGACCCTCATATCACCCTTTGTTGGTCGTATTTTAGATTGGCAAAAACGCCAACAAAACCGTCAGAACGTGCCTGTCTCTGATGATATGGGTGTGCAATCGGTCAAGCTTATTTACCAATATTTCAAGCAACATGGCTACAACACGCAAGTAATGGGCGCAAGCTTTCGCTCTACTGAGCAAATATTGGCATTGGCAGGCTGTGATCTGTTGACCATTGCTCCCGATCTTATTGATGAGTTGGCAGCGATGGATATAGAAGTCCCTCGTCAGCTTTCACCAAGCATGTCGATGGCGTTAGATGATATGACTCGAGTAAGTTTGACGCAGGAAGAGTTCAGTCAAGCCTATCAAAAGGATACCGTTACCCAAGACTTGCTACCCAAGGGTATCGATGGCTTTATCGGTGCGCGTGATGAGCTTGCTCAGGCATTGGCTGCGATGCGCAGTTAGTCGTTACGATAACGCGCAGTTAAACACCGGCAAATAAAAGAGATTTGCCTGCTAATAGTAAGTTAGCTATTATAACCTACTTCAAATAACAAGAAGTAAGGCTTGATTATGAGACGGCTATCAGTGGTATTAGCAGGTAGTGCGCTAGCGATTAGTGCACATGCAGTAAACTGGATAGAGATATCTGAGACTGATTCTGGTTCGACTTTCAGCCTAGATTCCGACTCTATTGAAAGCTCTGATATCAATATCATAGATGAGCATCATGTCGAAAACATTTTGGCATCCATTCGTAGAACCTATCCGCCGCAGCTACAACAGACGGATAAAAAAGATAAAAAGAGCAAAAAAGAAAGCGCTATAGACCATAGCGATCAGCAATTATTGATATCTTGTAAAGATGCCAGTTACTATCGACGAGCCTACGTGAATTATGGCGCTGATAATAAAGTCATAAAATCTTGGCAATCAGACAAACCCATATTGACCACCAAGGATTTTAAAATTACAACGCCAAAAACGATCGGGCGCAAAATAGTAGAGCAAACTTGCGAACGTTATCAACAAGACAAATAAAAAGTATCGATAGCAAAAAAGCGCGCTGACCTTATATCAGCGCGCTTTTTCTTTATGGTCAATTTAAAAATTGACGTTAAGCTTTTAGCACCGTATAAACAGGCACGGGGAACTCACCATGCAAGTCAACCAAGTCTAGCAGTACTAAAGCACCGACCACAGTATGATCCGCTGATTGGCACAGCTCATAAGCGGTGGTCAACGTACCGCCCGTTGCCAAAATATCATCGACCAACAGTACTCGCTCAGGAGGCAGGTTATTTTGCATTTCAAGCGTGTCTTTACCGTATTCTAGCGCATAGGCCTTGTTGGCAACAGGCGGCGGCAACTTACCGGGCTTACGCAACAAAATCATCCCTTTACCCAAGCGACCTGCCAGCAAGCTGGCAAACACAAAGCCACGTGCCTCTACTGCACCCAAACAGTCCACTTCATCCATCAGCCCATCTGGCAATACCGCAAGCAGCGCATCAATCACCGCATTAATGTGACTGCGCAGTAACGGGGTAATATCATAAAAATCAATGCCGACTTTCGGGAAGTTTGGTACTGTGCGAATAACCTGCCAAAACGGATGGTCGGTATTGAGCGTATGAGACGGCTCAGTTTCAGTATTAGTAGATGTAGCGGCGGCGTTGACGCTCATAATAACCCTTATTTCATATGGCTTAGATGGTAATAAGTGACGGTGATAAATGACAGACATCACCGTGAAATTAGTAGCGATTACTATAACATAATTTGGTGTAATATAGCGGTCAAACGAGCAATGATAGACTCGTTTAAATCAACGAAATGCTCATATCAGACTTGATAAAAGCGCGGTTATCTCAATATACAAGTGTAAACTTAACTATTAAAACACCGGTTATATGCTAAACTACGGGCGTTTTTACCGTCCAAATATGAGCGTCAATGCTCAGTAGACGCGCTAAAGACACCCTGTAACACTGGTAATGATCGATAGGACTATTTATGAAACGTTATGAATGTATCGTCTGTGGCTGGATATACGATGAAGCACTTGGCTGTCCTGAAGAAGGGATTGCGCCTGGCACTAAGTGGGAAGACATCCCTGAAGACTGGATTTGCCCCGAGTGCGGTGTTGGCAAGCTTGATTTTGAGATGCTTGAGATTTAGTAGACGACTCTCTAATTAGGACACTTCATGACAAAATCCAATGATATCAATAACGCGCCACTGCCTAAGAGCGCTGGAGAGGATGGGCTATACCCTACTCCTGACTGGCAACGATTTGGCAAACACCAATGGCGCGAATCAAACCTGAGCGAACACCTCCATCAAGCGATGATAGATATCGGTGATGGCATCGAGTTGTGTGTTGAGGCAGGCGGCAATCCCAATCACCCACCACTGTTGATGATTATGGGTCTTGGCTCGCAGATGATATTTTGGCCGAACAATTTTATCAAGCGCCTTATTGATGCCGGATTTTTCGTGATTCGTTTTGACAATCGAGATATTGGCTTGTCTTCTAAGGTACAGATTGATGGTCTACCGCGTATCAGCCAACTAAAAATGATGATGCGTTTGCAAACCGGATTGTCTAATAAGAGTACGCAGGTTGCTTATAATTTGACCGATATGGCCGAAGATACAGCGCGTTTGATTAAAGCGTTGCAGCTGGGTAAGACACACCTACTTGGTGCTTCTATGGGCGGTATGATTGCCCAAATTGTGGCGGCACGCTATCCAAGCCTAGTACAACGCATGGCCTTGATGTTTACCACCACCAATCGGGCATTCTTAAAGCCGCCGAAGCCTAAGCAGTTGTATACGCTTATCAATCGTCCTGAGAGTCATTCTGAGCGCGATATCGTGCGCCATAGTGTCTGGTTTATGAAGACAGTCGGCACCCCAGGACATGTCAACGTGCGCATGGTGCGTGAAATTGCTAAGTTACGTTATCAGCGCAACTTTCATCCGCTTGGCACTGTACAGCAGCTCAATGCTATCTTAGCATCAGGCTCTATTAGCCGGTTTAGTAAGCAAGTCAAAGCACCGACGATTGTGCTGCATGGTAGTGCAGATGGGCTGTTGCCTCCTTCGCAAGGACGCGTAGTCGCTAAGACTATTCCGAATGCCAAGTTTCATTTAATCGAAGGCATGGCACACGATATTCCAGAGTACTACCAACCTTATATGGTCGATTTAATCAGCAAGCACCTATTAGACCAGTAGTTTTATTTTTTGCCCATAAAAAAGAGCGTAAACCCTACTATTGATTCGTAGGTTTTACGCTCTTTTTTATGCTGGCTATTTTACGTCGATCTTTTCATTTAAACACGCCCTAATTTAAACACGCCCTAATCGCAACCGACACCCGTCCCTTCTTTATCAATACACATCTTATTGCCATTTTTTAGGTTACCAATCCACGCTTTGCCACTGGTAAAGGTAAAGGCGGGTCTGCCTTGGTAACTGTCACCACTCGATACACCGCTATTAGCAAAGCGAAAAGGAATCACCAGCTCACCGCCCAGATTGACAAAACCCCAATTATCATCGATACGCACGCCAGCCAAGCCTTCTGAAAAAGGGCGAGCATCATCAAATGAATAAGTAATCATCGTCACATTGTTTTCATCGACGAAACCCCATCGACCATCTTGCTGACGTGGTTGTAACGTCGTAAAACGATTGGGCACTGCTTGCCTAGATTGCGCTGGCGCTGTAGCAGAGCTATTATTAGCAGTTTGCTTCGAGGACAAAGGCTCATTATTACTGTTACTACCATTTGGATTGCTAGTGGCTTTGCCATTTTTATCCAACCAACTGGTCGCTTGATTTTTACGTACTTGCGTCACACCGCCACGATAATCGTCAATATCACTGATTGACGCAGAAAACGACACGACGGTCTTATTCGCCGTATCGATAACCCCATAATTGCCATCTTTTTTGACCACGATACGTCCATCAGATACTGGGCGCGCCCAACCCTGACTTTCCTTTAGCATATCGTAGGTCGCAGGTATTACTTCACGGCCCTGCATATTAAGGTAGCCGACGTGACTATTGCGCAGCACGGGTAGCAAGCCACCAGCTATCTTATCTGCATCGACTTTTTGATAGCGTGATAAATCAACGACTTTTTTGCCTTTACTATTTAGCAACGCTACTGGTGCACCGAAGTCCTTTGTTGCTAGAAAATAACCGTTACTCGCGGTACAAGAGACATTTTTATAATAGCTTTTGGGAATTTTACAGCTGGCGGCGTGTGCAGTCGGCATCATAAATAACGCACTGATTAACAGGCTAATGGTAGCACCGTAGCGCGTTACTTTTAGCGGCGATCCAAATATCGGGGAAAGCAGCGCTTTTGATTGAGTCTGTCGATGCATAAATAAACCTAGGCTAAAAGTAGTAGGAACTATATTGAGTGTTTTAAAAGAGCGATAAAAGATAGATTAGCAAATCATGGGCTTTGCGCCAATGCTATTCCTGTAAGGATGCGACTCGATGATATAAGCACTATTACATACAGTCATCATAAGAATAAATTATGTTTCAACCATTTCATTTTAGCTGTAAAACATCGACAATGTCGGTATCTGAATTATATCGTGCATACCCTAAACTTTCAGCAGATCGTTACCCATTTGCACGTGACCAAACTAAGGACAATCTATGGCTATTGCCGCTTCACGCTCTGCACCTATTGGCTTGGTCATTGGTTGCGTTATATTCGGTCTAGGCAGTCTAATCGTCGCGCACGTTGATATCGGCGGTTGGGCCATGTCGTTTTGGCGACTCGCCATCTCAGGAGTGGTCTTTGCTATTTTAGCTAGAGTCATGGGGCAACGATTGCCACGTTCGAGACGCGCTATTTTTTATGGTCTATTATCAGGCGCATTTTTAGGGTTAGATTTGGCGCTTTGGCATGAGAGCATCTATGCCGTGGGGCCTGGTATTTCAACCTTACTTAATAGTTTGCAGATTTTCTTTTTGGCAGCGATTGGCTTTTTATATTTTAATGAACGACAATCTATTTTGCAGCTCATCAGCTTGTTTTTGGCGATGCTTGGCGTGGCGATGATAGGCAGCCCAGAGTTTGCGCAAAATACAGCAGCTACGTGGGGGTTTGTGACGGGCATTGTCTCAGGGGCGATGTTGGCTGCCTCAATGACTTTCATTCGTAAGACGCACGATACCGAACCCACGCCCATATTTATGCTGATGCAGCTGATCAGTATCGGCGGTGTGCTGGCGATGGTTATTCCGATGTTTGTGTTTGATATGGGCAATATCCTGCCCAATACGTGGTCTGAGATTGGCTGGGTGCTTATTTATGGTACCGTCATGCAGTGCTTAGCTTGGGGTCTGATTGCCTACTCTATTCCCAAGCTATCTTTGGCACTGACAGGGCTACTGCTACTAACTGAGCCGATTGCCGCCTTAGTGATTGACTATAGCTGGCTGGACAAACCGATTAATACCTTACAATGGAGCGGTGCGCTGTTGACGATGTTTGCCATTTACTTGGGTTCATTGAAGCCCAAGCCGCGCGCACTTCGTCGTTATCGATTTTTCGCACGGTTTTATAAGCGTAACTATAAATAAAGATCGCAGCAAATAACAATGTTTATAAAGCAGTGTCATCACAAATAAAAGCCACAATAATTATTGTGGCTTTTGCTTATCAATATATTAAGTTCTTTAATTTTATGATTAAAAAAATCAGTCTTTTTGACGATTAAACTTTTTGTCTATTAAATAAGGCATTAAGCACAATCGCAGCCAAGGTAGCCGTGCCGATACCACCCAAGTCAAAGCCGCCCAGATGCAAGCTAAAGTTACCTGTACCCATGATGACAGTGACAGCAGCGATGATAAGGTTGCTGTTTTTGCTAAAGTCGATATGGTTGTCTATCCAGATTTTGATCCCAGCGACAGTGATAAGTCCGAATACCACGATAGAAGCTCCACCCAATAATGCCGGTGGTATCGTTTGAATAATTGCGCCAAATTTTGGTGATAACCCAAGCAAGATAGCCACCAGTCCAGCGATGACAAAAATTGTGGTGCTATATACCTTAGTCACCGCCATGACGCCGATGTTTTCTGCATAAGTAGTGACGCCTGTGCCGCCAAAACCTGCTGAAAAAGTAGTCGCTAAGCCATCAGCGAAAAATGCCCGACCCATATAAGGGGTCACGCGCGCCTTGGTCATGCCTTCCACCGCTTTGAAATGTCCCAAGTTTTCAGCCACTAGAATAAAAGCCACGGGCGCTATTAAGATAATAGCACCCATCTCAAAACGTGGTGAATGGATACTTGGTAGACCAAACCATGAAGCAGCAGACACGCCGCTAAAATCGATGGGAATACCGAAGCCCATCACATTGGTCATCACAAAATAGGCGACGTATGACAATATTAAGCCCACCAGTAATAACAGCCGACGTAACATACCGCGCGTAAAAACAGCCACACCACTAATAAGCAATACAGTTAAGGTGGCCATCCAAGCATCAAACTGATTGGCAGACACCCCTTGTATAGTGACTGGTGCTAGGTTCAAACCAATAATCATGACGATGGCACCAGTGACGATAGGTGGCATCAAACGCTCAATCCAGCCTGTCCCAGTCTTCATGACCAGCAGCCCAATCAGTGCATAGATGATACCGCAAGCCATAATACCGCCCAAAGCGACATTCAAATTGTCATTAAAGCCTACGCCTGCATAAGCAGTGACAGCAATGACGGGACCAATAAAGGCGAAGCTTGAGCCTAAGTAACTGGGCATGCGCCCACCCGTGATCATAAAGAACATCACGGTACAAATACCGGACATCAAAATCGCTAGATTAGGATCAAAGCCCATTAATAATGGTGCAAGCACCGTCGCCCCAAACATGGCAAAAGTATGCTGCACACCCAGCAGTATACTTTTTGACGGTGGTAGATACTCATTGATACCGACCGGATCACGATCCAAATCACCACCATAAGGTCGCCATGTTGGAAACCAACGACCATTTTCAAAATCTGGGTTCTTTGGGTAGCTCGTAGCTGCTGCTGAATGAATGCCAGCCGCCTCTAAGGCGTTGCGAGTAGATAATGTATCAGCGCTGTTGTCTGATTGAGAGGAATGATCGGTGGGAGATGTCATGCACGCTTGTCCTATGTGGGCGAAGCCAATAATAGGCTAAATAACTGGATCAATAAAAAACTGAGTGAAAAAATATCAATAAATAGCGGGTTATAGCCAAAAACAATAGTGAAGCAAGGCTTTACACTATAGCACTTGTCATATATCAGCTAATTCATTCATTTATGTTGCAAGGTCGCAAACCAAAAGTATTATTTGGTACGATAGCCATGTTATGCTAGAGATATAAAGTCGGATACGTTCGACTTGAACCATCGTCTCGGTCATTTTTGACTGACCTATTTTAGCGATGACCTATTTTAGCGACAACTAACTTACAGGATGTTACATAAACGCTGGCTCCAAGCATCATAACGGAGTTTAGTAACAAATAAAAGTTATTATTCATTTGTCCCATGTAGACATACATTCATAGACAACACCCCAAACTAAACACTTATCGGTGTTTGGTTTGAGGTGTTTATTATATTTTTCATGCCAGTGCTAAAGCCAATCGATAAGCCATGCTGAAGCACATAAAATTTTGGTGATTTATTATGATTAGTGTTTTTGATTTATTTAAAATTGGCATTGGCCCTTCAAGCTCACATACCGTCGGTCCGATGGTGGCAGCCAACTTGTTTTTGGAATCACTTCTGCAGCAAACAGAACTGACGGCTATAGACAGTATTGAGATTGAGTTGTATGGTTCCTTAGCAGCGACGGGCAAAGGCCATGCAACGGATACCGCCATCTTATTGGGACTGCTAGGACATACGCCTAGCACCATCGATACACGGCTAACCGGCAGCTACTTAGCGCCGATATTTTCGGAAAAAAAGCTGAATGTGTCAGGTACTCATTCGATTGTTTTTGATACCGAGCGTGACACTTATTGGTACGATGATACCGTCCTGCCCTATCACCCCAATGCCTTGACGCTCCGGGCGGTATTGGCCGATGGTACTCGTTATCAGCAAACCTATTATTCGGTTGGTGGTGGTTTCGTCATTAACGAAGAAGACGCCACTGATCCAGATGAAGACCATGCCAGCCCTACCATTGATAGCGTGCCCTATCCTTTCAATAACGCCGCAGAGCTATTAGAACAGTGTCGTCAAAACGGCTTGAGCATCAGTGAGTTGGTGCTGGCGAACGAGTGTCATTATCGTGAACAGACAGAAGTCTTTGCCTACTTAGATAGCATCTGGGACGTCATGCAAGACTGTGTCAAACAGGGCTGTGAAAGTGGCGGTATTTTACCAGGCGGTCTAGATGTCAGACGCCGCGCACAAGACTTATATTCACAGTTATGTGCGGAGAAGAACCAACCGATTGCAGAAACCGATAAATTGGCAGCGATGGATTGGGTTGACTTATATGCGCTCGCCGTCAACGAAGAAAATGCCAATGGCGGCAAAGTGGTCACCGCGCCTACCAACGGTGCCGCTGGCATCATACCAGCCGTCCTGCACTATTATCGTGACTTTTTGCCCAACTACGACCAAAGCGGCGTCTATAAGTTTTTGTTAAATGCTACTGCTATTGGCAGCCTTATCAAGCAAAACGCCTCTATCTCTGGCGCTGAGGTTGGCTGTCAAGGCGAAGTCGGCTCAGCATGTGCAATGGCGGCATCTGCCTTGGCTGAGATTATGGGCGGCGATCCTGCCAAATGCTTGAATGCCGCTGAGATTGGTATCGAGCATAACTTAGGTCTCACTTGCGATCCTATCGGTGGCTTGGTTCAGGTTCCTTGTATTGAACGCAATGCCATGGGCGCGGTAAAAGCGATCAACGCTGCCCGTCTTGCCTGTCGGGGTAATGGTCAGCACTTTGTCTCTTTAGATAAGGTGATTGAAACGATGAAAGTAACCGGCGCTGATATGTTAGATAAGTATAAAGAAACGGCTCGTGGTGGTCTGGCGGTTTATGCTGATAACCGTATTCCCACTGCGACTCATGGTGTCAGCGTAAAATATAGCCAATGCTAATAGCCGCTATCGACTGTTATTGTCATTATTGAATCAATGTTATGTCAAATTATCATTGAGTTGGCTTCGTTATTACAGTATTAAAAACAGCTCATAAAAAAAGCCTCTAAATCATTAGAGGCTTTTTTATTTTACAAATTATTTGAACATAGACTATTTACTTGTTCAAAAATTCATAAGGTCATCTGATTACTCAGCAGTTTTTGAAACCACTTCATTTAAGATCCAGATAGGCTTAACTACGTTAGAGGCTTCGTCAGTTACCGCTTCTTGGCGTACATCTAAGATGTAGCGATAGTTTGGCTCATAAGTGAAACCTTGGATGTTACCATTCAAAGTAGTATAGTTTTTCTGATAAGTTTGACGATACTGTAAGCACTCTGATTCAACTTTGGTGCCATTAGCGGTGGTCAGGTCACAAACCGCTTTACGTGGGGCAATCTCTACTTCAAAACTTGGAATGTTAATCACTTTAACATTCATAGGTTGGCCTTCAACGACCATCGTACGCTCATTATCCATACCCATAGTAGAACAACCTGACAGGGCAAAAGTAGTCATCAACGCAGCAAGTGCTAATTTTTTCATTATTCAATCCTCAGTTAATTAATATTCATTATCGCCCGTTTGAACTCGTTTTAATCATTTATAGACGTTCAAAACGTAGTAGGCATTTAGGGCCATACTGGCAAAATCGATTGAGACAGCCAAATAACGCTAGTAATCGCTCAGCAGTATGGTCTATTGTTTACTGGAGCTAGTATATGTCGCAAACCGACTCATCCTCTATAACTGGTTTGTAAAGTAACGTCAGCTTTTGCAACTCATGTTAGTTAAACGTACTAAAAAACAGTCTAAGCCGATATTTATTTGACAACTTAGATTAACACACCAAGTGCAACGCTAATTAATATTATAGAACGCCTGCATAGGCGTTTTAAACCCTAAGCGTTTTCTTGGTCTGTTATTTAGTTTGTTCTCAATGTCCTGCATCTCATCATCAGAGACTTGTCTAAAGTCACAGCCTTTAGGCAGATACTCTCTGATCAAGCCGTTGGTATTTTCGTTGGTTCCTCGCTGCCATGACGCATAAGCATCGGCAAAGAAGAAAGAGCTAAAGAGCTTTTGTTTCACCTTTTTATGCTGAGCAAACTCTTTACCATTGTCAGAGGTAATGGTCTTAACCTGCAACCTCACTGGCTTTAAGAGCTCTATCATTGCCTCTGATACTTGCTGTGCCGTTTTATTATCCACACGTTTCATCTTCAGCAGCCCTGTTTTACGTTCAACGAGCGTGACAATCGCTTGCTTGTGATGCTGACCGATAATGGTATCCGCCTCCCAGTCGCCAATCCGCGTGCGCGCATCAACGATGGAGGGGCGCTCATGGATAGAGACTCTGTCATTAATACGACCACGAGTCTCAGCAGTTAAACGCTGCCGATAAGGCTTGGCTTTACGTCTGAGACACTGCCATAACCTGCCGCCCTTACGCTTGTTTGTCCATATATAGCGATAAATGCTCATATGACTGAGTCCACCATGAACACCTGCTATTTGCTGGGGACTCCAGTTCTCTTTAAGCTTGTCTGTGACCCA
>NZ_AYYA01000064.1:0-63772 GCF_000511065.1 Psychrobacter sp. TB67 | reverse complement strand
TATAGTCACTGCACTACAAAAGAGTTATGTTTTGGATGAATATCATAAAACAATTTAGATAAGTCATTTTCCATCCAACCTTGGCGTAAAAACTTCACTTGAGCCCACTTTTTCTCGATGGGATTTAAGTCAGGACTATAAGGAGGTAAGAATAATAGCCTGTGACCATGCCTGTTAAGCAGCTTTTGAACGCGCTTATGAAAGGCTGCATTATCCATAACGATTACACATTTTCTCTTAAGCTTTGGTATCAGCGTGAACTTGCACCAGTGATAGAAAATCTTTTTATTAATGTTGGTCTTTAAGCAATTGAGTGCAAACAGCGTTTTGCCATATAGTGCACCAATGACGTTGGTTCGATCTTTGGCTTGCCAATTGTAACTGCCAATGCAGGGGCTACCAATGGGTGCATAACCACAAGGACGCATCGTTTCACTCTCAAACCCACTTTCGTCCATATAGACAATAGCAAAGCCTTGAGCAATGTAGTGGTTAAGCTTGGCTAGATAAGTCGCTCTTTTCACAGGACAGGCTTTGGGATGCTCAAGTGTCTTTTTTTTTGCTAACACCAATACGCTTTAAGGCTTTACTGATGCCTGTTGGGCTACAATCAAAACGCTGTGCTCGCTCATAGTGATAATCGTCAGGGTGGTCTTTGACATCTTGAGCTAAGGCTTCATCCTCTATTTTGTAGGGCTTAATATATCGAGTGGTTTTACTATGAAGACGCTTTTTCCACTTCTGGATAGTCGTTGGACTGATATCATAGAAAACAGCAGCTTCAGCAAAGGTCATGCCCTCATCTAAGCTTTTTAAGACTTGTTTGCGAAAATCTAGGGAGTAAGTCATGGTTATTTATTGTGGTAATCGTTTAGTTGATTTATTTTATAACATTTTTGTGGTCAGGTGACTATATCCCAGTAATTTTAAGCTTAAATCAAATTCAAACATGACTAATCTACTCTCTAAAAATGAGGCTTTATGTGTATAAAATGAATTTGATGATACTTAAAAATATTTTCTAAATAGTCGGAAGTTTGTAACATTAATAGCGACAGACTGAAGTTATTAATAATGCTATATAAATTAAACTAATAGACCATAAAATCGCCTATTATTCGCACAAGTCGCAGTTATCTTAAAGTTTCGAGCTAAGGTATTTTGAATGTTAAGTGGAAAACTTGCAAAGGCAGCAGCTGCTTTATTTACTTCGGTAAACTCGC
Source organism: Psychrobacter sp. TB67 (assembly GCF_000511065.1). Classification (NCBI taxonomy): domain Bacteria; kingdom Pseudomonadati; phylum Pseudomonadota; class Gammaproteobacteria; order Moraxellales; family Moraxellaceae; genus Psychrobacter; species Psychrobacter sp. TB67. Next base: position 62,549 of record NZ_AYYA01000064.1, on the reverse strand, counting down.
ACTCACTATTATCTACTAATAAAACCTAGTGCTTAAGTATTGAGTTATACATACTAAATATTTCACCTTATTTAATGTTAGAAATAAACTTTACTTTAAGATAGGTTCCTTTCATGTATACCCATTAAATCTCTTGCAAAAGTACTATTTCATCGACTTCTATTCTAATTGGCAATACTTTTACCACAAAGATCCTCTACCCTATCAAGGGATCGAAATACTAACCTGTACGATACATTGTCATAGTTTTCATATATTGTCTGTCAGCGTTTTTCTTGAACATAATTTATCTTGGCAAACCTGTGCACCCTACCAAATGGACTATAAACATATAGACCATTGATACTTTTATTTTTAAATTTTCGTTATGAGGAATCTAACTAATTTAATTAATTTAATGTGTTGTTCTTTTTAAGATATATCTCTATATATTTTGACCTCTGCCGTCAAATCCGTACAGTCATTCGTCCAAAACTTACATAACGGATATCATCGCATATTCGTTAAGTTACGAAATACTAAGTTTAGGTTCATGAAGTGGATTGTTCAAAATCTTGGATTAGTCCCAAAAAACTGCGATTTACGGATAGTTCATGAATCGAATTATTTTTAATTTATAAAAAAATAGATATTATAGTCATATTTAACAAAGATTTATGTTTACATTATTTATATGAACAAAGCTTTAAATAAACATAAAACCAATAAGGTCTATCTTATAACTTTATCCTTTAACACTCATTGGTTACTTTTATGTTCTCTACCAAAAAGTCTACTGCTGCTTTTACTTTAGGTACTGAGTAACGCTGTTTTTGGTATAACAAATAAACGGCCATCTCAGAATTCTGAGTGATTGCTAATGGATGTTCAAACTTAAGCTCTTGTAATGCGCCCGATTCAAGATATTCAGCCAACGCCCATCGCGTTGACATTAGAATACCGTCGCCCGCGCAGGCTTTTTTTGCCAGCCATGGGCCATTGTTTGAAATTGCTACCACTGGTCCTGAGACATCATGCCACTGATCATCCATAAGACATAACCATGGCGTCATTCCTAATGGCGTCTTAAAATAAAGACCCTTATGTTCTCTTAATTCTAGTGCATGATTCGGTACGCCATGTACTTCCAAATAATGTGGTGACGCGACTGGAATAAAACTGTTATCCATAAGACGTTTTGCAATTACCCGCTCATTTGGTGCATAACCACCGCGAATCGCAATATCGACATCATCGCGTCCAAGTGTTGATCGCTCATCACTTAAACTGACATCGAGCACAATTTGAGGATATAACGCACTAAAATCATCCAACACAGGCAGCAATATCTTCTCGCCAAAACCCACCATTGCGCTGATGCGTAAACGCCCCATTGGCGTTGTCTGATAGCTACGAACGGTCTCTTTGCTTTGCTCTAGTTGATTCAATATGTGCTGCACATCGTTATAATAAACTTGACCCACTTCGGTCAGTTTAACGAGTCGAACGCTTTAATAGTGTCGCACCCAAACTCTTTTCCAAATCCGACACGCGTCTTGATAATGAGGATGGCGGTACATCGAACACCTTTGCCGCTTTAGTAAAGCTACCTGTTTCGACGACTTTACTAAAATATCGTATCGCACGCAGTTGATCGAATCCTTGTCTCCATTCAATAAATATTCAATTATTATCATATAAACATCAATATTTGAATGTTTTGACTCTATTATTGTCTTAAAAGCAATAGTGATTCACATTTTACGCTATATATCACCCTATTAAAAAACAGGAATAATATGTTTAGCTTGAGCACTACAACTAAAAGCAACCTTCACGTTAATAACGGAATAATAATTTATGCTTACTTTGCACGGTTTTGCTGCGAGCAACTATTACAATATAGTCAAATATGCTCTTTTGTATAAAGAACTGCCATTCCAAGAAAACCTTATATTCGCTGGTAGCGATGAGTTACTACGCGTCAGCCCAGTGGGCAAAGTATCTGCTATCACAACAGATGAGGGCGTTACTCTTTCAGAATCGAGTGTTATTTGTGATTTTATTGAAGAGACCTACCCTGCTATACCGCTCTATCCTGAATCTGCGACAGAGCGTGCAGCTGTCCGTCAAATCATGAAAATATCGGAGCTCTATTTTGAACTGCCAAGCCGCCGCCTGATTCCTTATGTATTTTCAGGCACCAACGCCCCTGACGCTGTCAAAGAAGAAGTACGCCAAGTATTAACTCGAGGCATAACTGCCTTAAATCGTCTATGTCAATTTTCACCTTGGATTGCAGGTGAACAGTTCACGATGGCTGATATTTATGTTCATTATGTAAACACAATCGTCAATGCCTTTGCCGCAACCCAACTTGACTGGGATGTGCTGGCAGAGATACCCGGCATGAAAGAATGGAATGATAAGATGAGTCAATCTGACATTGCCCAAAAAGTAGAGGCAGATCGCTTAGCAAATATGCCCAAATTTATGCAACACGTGAAAGCTCAAATACAAGCTGCCCAATCTAAATAATGTAGCTGAGAATACAATTAAGACTAAAATACAGCCCATATCAATCAAAGCAGTGATGCCACGCATCATTTGCAGGAGCAAAAATTATGACTGATAAAAATATCCAACTGGTTTCAACCATCAGTGACGACAATAAATTAACGCTATCTTTACAAAATGTTGAGATGCCGCAGCCTGGTGCCGATGAAGTCGTCGTTCGTATTGAAGCGGCACCATTAAACCCCTCTGACTTTGGGGTGATGTTTAGCGCGGCTGACATGTCAACCGCCGTACAATCAGGTACTGAGCAAAACCCTATCGTTACCGCTGATGTTCCCGCAAAGTTCATGCCAGCACTGAAAACACGTGTGAATAAAGACACACCTGTGGGTAACGAAGGCGCTGGCACGGTGGTCGCAGCGGGTTCATCGCCAGCCGCACAAGCACTAATGGGCAAAATGGTTGCTGTGATTGGCGGCGGTACATATCGTCAATATCACTGTGTCAATGTAAAAAGCTGCTTGGAATTAAAAGAAGGCACGACTGCTAAAGAAGGCGCTTCGTCTTTTGTGAACCCACTTACCGCACTGGCAATGGTCGAAACCATGCGTGCTGAGGGTCACAAAGCCATCATTCATGCAGCAGCGGCATCTAGCCTTGGACAAATGCTTAACCGCATTTGTATGGCTGATGGTATTGATTTGATCAATATCGTACGTAAGGAAGAGCAAGAAAAACTGTTACGTGATATGGGTGCAAAATATGTGGTCAACTCAAGCAGTGATACATTCATTGCGGACTTAACCGCAGCGATTGTCGAAACAGGTGCCACGATTTCATTCGACCCTATCGGCGGCGGTCAATTATCCAGCGATATTCTGAACTGTATGGAAGCCGCTATCACTGCTGATGTAGAAGAATACAACGTTTACGGTTCTACCACTTTTAAACAAGCGTATATTTATGGGGCATTAAACCGTGGTCCTATTACCCTAAATCGTAACTTTGGCTTTGCGTGGGGTGTTAATGGATTCCTATTATTCAATGCGCTCGCCAAACTGGGCACTGAAACGGTTATGTCGATGCGCAAGCGTGTGGCAGAGGAAATTACCACCACATTTGCCAGCAGCTATACGCATGAAGTCACGCTACAAGAAGCGTTGCAGTTACAGTCAATCGCCGCTTATGGTAAACAAGCCACTGGTGAGAAGTACTTAATCAAACCTCAGGACTGATCATTGCTTAAAAATAATGACTTAAAAAGCGACTTTGAAATACAAAAAAGCAGATATCGATTATGATGTCTGCTTTTTTATTGACTATTAAGGGAAGTGATAAGCTCTTAAGTCGCTCTAGGGCGTGTCCTCAGTTCAACCGATAGCAATCTAAATGGTGATAAAAATGGTTAAATCTTGCCAAACATCGTCAAATAGCTAGGTAATATCTCGATATTATCTGCACTATTTTCCTTGTTTGACTGCAATTTACCTCATTTTTATCACCATTTTTAAAATAAGGACACGCCCTAGTTTGAGTATAATCGATTGATTGCGATTTAGAGTCTAAACAAGGATTAGTGTGTTTAACTGTAAACTTTGACGGCAGCATAACGGCATAGGCTGTATTTGTACTGGTCAATTCCATCACGCCCAAACTCAACAATTTAATGTCAATTAATAATCATTATTTAGGATAATCTGATGACCCCAATCCACATTGCCTTAGCCGTATTGGTTACCTTTATATGGGGTGTGAATTTTACCTTTATTGCATGGGCGCTTGAAAGCTTTCCACCACTAATGCTCACTGCCCTACGCTTTTTCTTTACTGCCGTGCCGTTGGTTTTGTTCCTCAAGCCACCTAAATTCAACCGTACGCTATTTATTTATGCCATCGGTACCTTTGTCATGCAATATGCCTTTGTATTCACCGCCATGCATTTGGGTGCATCGGCAGGATTGACGGCGTTATTGCTACAGGTTCAGATTTTTATCACCGTATTACTGGCTTTTGTCATACTGGGTGAAGCGGTGAGTCGCATGCAAATCATCGGTATGGTGGTCGGTGTGCTAGGACTGGGTGTCATTGCACTCAATCTCGGCGGTGATATGCCTTTGATTGGTTTTATCTGTATCTTGATTGCGGCCATAGGTTGGAGCTTTGGCAATATTGCTTCAAAACAAGCCTCAACGCAGCAAAGCATTAGTAACACCTCTACTACCTCGCCTATTAATAGCAATAATAAAGCTTCAAATAAGACATCGGCACTGTCTGCGCTAGCACTGGTAGTATGGGGCGGTCTGATCGCTTGTGTGATTTTGACGTTATCATCTCTACTATTCGAGACCGAAGCATGGCAGCTTGCGACATTTACGCAGGCATCGATTAAGTCTTGGCTATCGCTTGGGTTTATTGTCTATATCTCAACCCTGATTGGCTTTGGACTATGGGCGCATCTACTGGCGCAAAATATAGCCTCTAAGGTTATGCCCTTTGCCCTACTGGTGCCTGTATTCGGTATGGCAACTTCAGTGCTGTTCACAGGAGAGATAGTAACGTGGTGGAAAATGCTGGCGATGACGCTCATTTTATCCGGACTGATATTGGCAAATGTGAAGATGGGACTGGGAAGAAAAGCTGCTAAAACTTAAGTCACCATTAATAAAAAATCATGAATGCCGATACTATTATTATCTTTTGTCTACGCACTGTTTTCGTGCAGGACAGCTGATTAAGTTACCTCCGTAATTTTAGTCGTTACAGTGTTTTCAATGTTAGCAAATACACTTTTACCCAAAGCGCCAAGATTGTAGGCGGCAAACTCATGATATAAGGTCACCACATCGCCCATAATTAAAAGCGCAGGGGTTGGCAAATTCGCGCTCGCTTGCTGACTAGAAATATTGCCAAGCGTGCCGATAAGTAGCTGCTGCGTGGGTAAGCTGGCATGGCTAATAATAGCAAAAGGCGTCTCGCTGTCGCGACCTGCAGCCATCAATCCCTGAGTCATCTCATCTAACCGATGCAAACCCATATAAAACACCACCGTTTGCGTGCTATCTAGATGCTCATGATAGTCGTTGTTAGGCGCGCCTGCCTTTTTGCAAGCAGTGACAAACTTGACAGACTGCGCATGATCGCGATGGGTCAATGGGATACCTGCTCGGCTCGCAGCGGCACTGGCGGCCGTGATGCCGGGGATAGACTCAAAGCGAATGCCGTGGCGCACGACTTCTTGGAGCTCCTCACCGCCGCGCCCAAAGATAAAAGGGTCGCCGCCTTTGAGTCTGACGACTGTTTTGCCTGCCAGCGCATGCTTAACGAGTAGCTCGTTGATGCCTTCTTGCGGTAAGGCATGATTGGATCTGCGTTTACCGACGAATATCTTTTCGGCGCTCGGCGCGCACATATCTAAAATATCCTCCGAGACTAAACTATCATAGAGCACGACGTCTGCCCGCTGCATCACACGCAAGGCTTTTAGCGTTAATAGCTCAGGATCACCCGAGCCTGCGCCAACTAAATAGACTACGCCTGTACATACAGAGTCTTGTCTATTTAATGAATTAGCATTTTGAGCACAATTTTGATTCGCCAAATTATGGGTTGCAAGGTTTGGAACAAATACAGATGAATGACTCATGGCGATAGCTCCTAATAACAGTATGAATACAGCAAAGTGAATACTTGACGAACAAATAACTTGAATGACTTGGTTGCCCTGATAACAGTCCTTTTAAACGGTAACTGACTTACCATTAGTAGTACTTATCAGTTGCAAGTGATGTGCCATTTGCCTCTCTAAGTTTGCATAAGTGGCGCGTACTGTGCGATCAATTCATTAATCTGACCGATACATGAGCCACAGTTGGTACCCGCTCGGCAAGCGTTGCCAACCGCTTGCGCGCTACGACACTGCTCATTGGTAATTGCATTAATAATGATATTTTCTCCGACTGCCATACACGAGCATACCAATGGACCTGGGTCGATATAACCTGTGGCTGGACGACCTGCGAGCAGCCACTTATAGCGCTGATCAACGGGTATCGCCTCGGTACTGGCAAAGCAGCTATCGAGCCAATGACTGCTCGGTAGTTGAGTCACTTCTGGAGCGAAGTAAACCGCGAGCAGTAGTTGGACGTTATCTTTCGTAGCGCTTGTAATATCTGATGCGTGACCATCTATCTCTACACCATTCGTATCCGATTGCGTTGAGATAAAGCGCAGTTGTCCTGCCAATTGATTAAGGGTAAAAGCGCTATTAAGCAACAATTTATCTGTTAGATCATGTTGATAGGTGTCGATAAACTGTTGCCAAAAGTTAGGGTCGAGTAATTGTTCGACAACGTTATTAATTGGACTAGCTAAAGTAATTAAGACACTATTTACTTGCCGACTGATACTCCATGTCAGCGCTGGCAATACTAAATAGGACGAATCATTCTCTGTATTTAAATTTGAAAACGATGCTTGCTCTGATAATTGGTCTCGCTGTTGTTGCGCAAGACGACTGTTTATAGCCTGCAAGTGCACCAGCATGGCGTCTTGGAGATTAGGATGCACCAAAATCTTGCCAAGCGTCTGCATCGGTACGCGACTGATAAAAATGGCTGAGTTTTTAAGCTCAGGCTGCCCTGAATGCGGATCGACTACGGTTGGAATGAGCGTACCTACGCGGGCAAAGCTAGCAAAAGCATCGCTCCAGTGCATCGGCATAAAGCCATCACCGATGCGCATACTATCGCTGATGGCGACTTGTGCCAGTACCTTAGCGTGCTCATTTGCATCAATCGACTCACTATCTTTTTCCCTACTTTCATAGCGAGGATGCAACTGCACATAATCATCCTTATCGATACTGAGTTTTTTGGCATCATCGGGATGCAGGGTTAGCGTCGGTACTGACTCATGCTGATTGAGCTGCGACGCCAGTCCCGTACGCGTCATGGTATGCCACTGATCGCGTAGTCTGCCGGTAATTAGTCGTAGAGGTACCGTCAGTAATTTATCACTATCAGACTCAGAAGTAGCGCTCCTGTTATCGCTTTTCTTATTATTCACTTTTGATTTTGAGCGATACTGATGCAGATTGGGCAAGCTGGCCTTGGCGGCTGGCGTGATAGCGATAAGGTTGGCTTGCAGGGGCACGATGCGCGCACCGCCCCATTGAAAGGGCGTCATGGTTTCATAGTCGTCATGACTTAAGAAAGGTAAGATGGTCTTTTGGCTCTTATGATGACTATCTAGCTTTGAGCTAACATGCATCACTGACAAATCTTTTGCTACATTCAGATAGCGCGGTTGATTGGTTGAAGATGCAGGCTGGCTAAAATCATTCTTAAAGGCAGTCAGGGCTATATGCTCATTGAATATCTCGCTAGGATGCTGATAATTAAAGCCTGCCAGCCCCATACGCGTAGCGACTTTCGAGAGTATCCACCAGTCGGGCTTGGCAAGACCGAGCGCAGGCATCAAGGTGCGTTGGCGTGAGATACGCCGCTCAGAGTTGCTCACTGTACCTGATTTCTCACCCCAACCTTGCGCTGGCAAGACAATATCCGCGCAGTGCACCGTATCACTGTCTACCGAGCAATCAGACACAATAACCAAATCGCAGTGAGCGAGCGCTTGGCGAAATCTGTCGGCTTCAGGTAAGCTCACCACAGGATTGGTCGCCATAATCCAAATGGCTTTGATACGTCCATCCAAAATCGCCTCTTCAGCATCGCAAGCTTGGATACCCGCTGTTGGTGCTATAGGCTGCGGCGTTTGCCAAAAGTCAGCTACCCATTGCCGATGTACGCTGTTATTCAACTCTAGATGCGCGGCTAATAGATTGGATAGCGCACCGACCTCACGCCCGCCCATGGCGTTTGGCTGACCAGTAAGTGAAAACGGACTAGCCCCTACTTTGCCGACCCGCCCTGTCAGTAGATGGGTATTGATAATGGCATTGACCTTGTCAGTGCCGCTTTTGGACTGGTTGACGCCCATACTAAACGCGGTCACTGTCTTATCATGGCTAGCGACTAGCTGATAGAACTGGCGAATACTTTGGATACTGACTTGGCAAGCGCTTGCCACTTTCTCAATGCTCCATGTTTTAGCCGCACTCAAAGCGTCATCAACACCGCTCGCATACTCAAGATAAGCCTCATCTGCGCATTCTTGCTCGCTAAGATAATGCAGTAGTCCATTGTATAAATGCGTATCGGTGCCCGCAGCGATAGGCAAATGTAAATCTGCAAACTCGCAAGAGTCAGTACGGCGCGGGTCAATGACTATAAGTTTTTTATGAGCATCCGCTTTTTTGGCAGTAAGGAAACGCCCGAACAATATAGGGTGACACCAAGCCATATTGGAGCCGACTAGCACCAATAAATCGCAAGCTTCCAAATCCTCGTAGTTACTGGGGACGATATCAGCGCCAAACGCACGTTTGTGTCCTGCCACCGCTGATGACATACATAGACGGGAGTTAGAATCGATATTGTTATTACCGATAAAGCCCTTGATAAATTTATTGGCGACATAATAATCTTCAGTCAATAGCTGCCCTGAGACATAGAACATAATGCTGTCGCGACCATGCTTGGCAATGGTGTCATTTAGGCGATGAGCAATATCTTCTAATACCGTGTCCCAATCCGTATTTTCTATGAGCGCTTTTGTCGCAGATGCGTTTATAGCTTTATTACTAGAAGCTATATCTAATGGCGCTATTGGTATAGCCTGTTGTCGTTGCATAGACATCAGCTTGTTTTGATAATAAGGCTCAGTCAATCGGCGCTCAACTCCCAGCGTTTGTGCCAGCGCACTGCCCTTTGAGCACAGTTTGCCAAAATTGGCAGGATGCTCAGGGTCGCCTGTTACACTGATAGTGCCAGCTGTATCAACCTGAGCTAAAACCCCGCAGCCGACGCCGCAATAAGGACAAGTGGTACGAATGGTCGTTACCGAATGGTTGTTTAAAGCGCCTAGTGGCGTTATTTGAGTAGGGTTTGTGGTTGCACTTATATCTTGCGTCGCAATGACTTGGCTTGTCATGTTTTGGGTATTTTTAGAAACCTTTAGAGTCTTTTCGCTGAGGTTGTCATTCATAAGACTTCCTCTACTGCATCCTTTGCTATATTGCTTGAATTTAGGGTATTCAAATCACAGTAGGCCGCACCATAGATTAAATGCTCTCTTATCGCTGTAATATCAGTGCTACTGTTAACCAGTTCACTGTAAAAACCGCCTTCATTTACCTCACCGTAGAGTACCGCGCCGACGAGCTTGTTGTCTCGCAAGTAGAGGCGGTGATAGTGGTTGATGCTGGTTTGCTGATAGGTGATGGTTTCTATATTTAAGGCATCACTTTCATCAAAATCAACTTGTCCTGCTGAAAAAGCACTGATACCAGATACCTTTAGTTTTAATGATAAAGGTTTGCTAATAAAGGGCTGCCAGTTTTTTTTGGGCTCTGAGCTGTTAACTACTATCCCTTCGTCTTTTAACACAGAGTCCTTAAGCACAGTATTTTTTGATAGGGTTTTTTCTAATACAGTATCTTTTAATAAAGCGCCCTTTAATACAGAAACCAAAGTATCGACTTGCTGATTGACGGGCGCGACCATCCCAAACAGCTCACCGTCCAGCTCCACACATTCGCCAATAGCATAAACATTGGGGCAACTAGTGCGCATATAATTATCAACGATAATGCCGCGATTGACCTCAAGATCACTGCCCTTTGCCAGTGCTACATTTGGCACGACGCCTACTGCCATTACGATAAAGTCAGCAGGCAAGGTGCGCCCGTCTTGTAGCAATAACCCGCAGACCTTGCTGGCTGTCGTCACTATACGTTCGGTAATAGCCGAGACTTCTAGCCTGATACCGCGAGAGACCAGTTCTGCTTGCAATAAGGTAGCAGCAGGCAAATCAAGTTGACGGTTAAGTACATAGTCATCCATGTGTACAACGGTCATCGACGCCCCCTGTGCGGTTAATGCACAAGCCGCCTCCAGCCCTAAGACTCCGCCACCAATGACGATCCCTATCTTAGCTTGACGCGCATACTGGCTGAGCGCCTTAACATCGGCGACCTCACGAAAGACGTGAACGCCTATAGCATCATGATTGGGAAAAGGAATAACACGCGCGCTCGAACCTGTTGCTAGTACTAGCTTGGCATAAGTTAGCGTCTGCCCATTATCCAATTCTATTAACTGCTGAGCGCTATCAATCGCATCGACGCTGACACCTGCAAGCACAGTGATACCAAGCTGCTCATACTCTGCTTGGTCGTAAAGATAAGTATCCTCAAACACGGTATCGCCTGCTAGTACAGGGGACAGCATAATACGATTGTAGCCTACGTGTTGCTCTTTGCTGATAAGCGTTATCGGTAAAGAGCTTGAATTTTCCGACGCCGTTTGCAGCCGGGCGCGCGCCAGCTCAATAGCAAAACGGCTGCCTGCCATACCCGCACCAATGATGACGATGCCTGTACTGTCAGCACTAGCATGTAGTGTGGTTTTGGACTTCTGGCAGTTCTTAGTTGTAAGTGGTGCTTGATCATTTGATACCAATGACGACATCATAAGAGTATTCCTTAGCTGTAATGTACAGTAGTAAATATATAGCGTGTCATATCATTTTTGGTTAAAGCTCACCTTATGTGAAATAAGCCAACAGCGATAAAATGAGTACAAACTCAATAAAGCAAATGCTATGCCATACCAGTAGTGGACGGCGGACAATAAGCGGTTCAGGCTCACTAGTATTGCTAGCATTATCAGGGTTAAAATCCTGTAGGAATTCGCCAATCGCTTGGTAGCGAGCTTGGGTATTAGGATGCAGCGCACGCAATAACGCTTGCTGGCTAGCAGCGGGTACACGGTACTTGCGTAAACGTTCGGTCGGCAGGATTAAGGTCTGGTTGGTTTGAGTCGCATTCATGAGTGCTTGCGAGCTAAAAGGACGAGTGCCAGTTAGCAGCTCGTAACCAATCACCGCTATAGAGAATAGATCAGAGTGCACTCCTTTTGGTGCATCGCTGTAATATTCTGGTGCAGCGTAATGTAGATCGCCGTTGGGAGGTCTGGTGCTGTCTTTGAGTATTGAGGAGCTTGCCGAACCAAAATCAATCAGTTTGATCGCACCATCAGCGCTTATTAGGATGTTTTCAGGTTTGATATCTTGATGCAACAGGTAGTGCCGATGCATCACTCGCACTGCCATACCGATCTTGGTGAGTAAATCATAAGTTTGCCACACATCACACGGTGCGTGACGATCAATAAAAGCTCTTAGACTCTCGCCTTCAATGTATTCAGTCAAGTGATACAGATAGTGACTGCTGGCAGGCACAGGATAATAGCGAAGCAAGCCTGACACACTATGTGCTAGGTTTTTGCTTAAACCGGCTTTGTAATTTGATGCGCTATGCGTGTCTGTAAAGGTATTAGGGTCAGCTTGATTATAAGCGCTCTCGCCTGCTCGCTTATGTTTGGATAGGCTAAGCCCTATGCTGCGCTCCTTTAAAAACTCGCGTAGATAATTGCCATCTGCTACAGTATTTAGGCTTGGGGACTTGATAACGAATGTCCGTTTATACTCGTCCTCGACTAAATACACTTCGCTACGAGCCGTACGCGCTATCACCTCAACGACTGTGAAGCCATCGATCCGTGCGCCAACGTCTAAGCCCGTTAATAACTGATAACGATAGATATCGTGAAGGGCAAACGGGTCATTATTACCATTGTCATTATTTACATTGTCACTACTGTCGTTAGTATGATCACCGTCGCCTGTCTTTTTTTTATGGAGTAATTGCGTCTTTATACCGAGTATTATCATCGTTAAATTGTCATGACTGCCCTCATTAAACGCCTGCTCGCATAGGTTTTGACTGATAGAAATATCATTCGCCAGCTTTGACGTCTCCATTGATGTACCTAGCGCTCGTGCTGCTGTACACAGCTCAAACTCAAGCTCTGCGGCGTTAATAGACTCATAGACGCCATCGGTCATTAGTGCCAGACATTCCTCTTGATGCAAGGTAAACACCGACTGCTGCAGCTCAATGTACATATCTGCGCCGATAGCCGCAGACAGCGCCCCTTTATCTTGACCACGATGGACACGGTGGTCTTTGGTCAGCACTGTCGAGCTATTGATATCGATACGATAAATGCGCGAATCTCCCGTATGGAATAAATGGATGCGATCGCCGATGCATAGCAGACCTGACAAAGTGGACAACAAAGGCGGTACGCGCTGATAAACCTGCGGGAAATACAGCGCATCGTTGGCTTTGTTCACCGCTATTTTAATTAGGCTAGCGATTTGATGATCATCAAAGCTTGTCGATGCTGTTTTATCAAGCAGCGTGTTTTCAAGCGCTAAAGTCAGGTGATGAGCCACCGTATTAACCACCAATCGACTGGCCTGTTTGGGAAACTGACAAGCGCTAACGCCATCGGCTATCAATACCAATAAAGGGGCGTGATAATGCTGGTTATTGATACCAATAGTCTCAGCTATCTTGCGATATGGCAGACAAGTGGTCACCAGCAAGCTGTCTTGGTTTTCAGCTCTGCGTCCTTTTGTCGTATAAAAATCCAGCCACCACAGTGCTTCATGCGCACCGTCATGGCTCGTTGTATCTATACTTTGAGCGTTTAGCGTTGTATCTTTTTGCATAGTTAGCTTACCTGAATCTGCGCAAAACTACCGTCAGGCATCTCTTCAACAATCACGCCTTCAGGTTCTTTTAAAAAGAATAGCGCTATGAATCCAACCACGGCGGTTGCCGCAATGACAAAGAAGAACGCTTGGTAGGAGACGAGGCTGAGTACGGTCAGATAAACCACTGAGCCGACATTGCCATATGCCCCTGTCATGCCCGCGAATTGTCCGGTCATACTGCGCTTGATCAGCGGAATGACCGCAAAGACTGCGCCCTCGCCGGCTTGTACAAAGAACGAGCAAAACATGGTGATGAGTAGCGCCAGTGCAATCGGCCACGTCGAGTCGACAATACCCATCAGTACATAGCCGACTGCTAGTCCTGCGGTCAAAATCAGTAGGGTAATCTTGCGCCCAAACTTATCACTTAGCCAGCCACCGCCCGGACGCGACATCAGATTCATAAAGGCGTAACTTGAGGCGAGCACCCCTGCCATGACAATCGATAGATTAAAGGTCTCTTGATAAAACAGCGGCAACATAGACACCACCGCCAGCTCCGAGCCAAAGGTGGCAAAGTATAAAATGTTTAAAATACCCACTTGCTTGAAATCATAACGCTGCGCTTTTGGCACCGGCGTCGTAAATACCTCTTTATTAAAGCGGTAACTGCTGACAAACTCATAAATAAATAGCAGGGTCAGACCGATATAGACTATGTTCACAGTCGCCTGACTGAGTAAGCTGACACCCTCTGGTGATAGCTTCCACGCTAAGAGTGCTAATGCCAAATACATCGGTAGCTTAAAGGTCATCATCAGCCAAAAATCGCCGGTTGAGGTCACCATCATCGCGCCAGATTTTTTGGGTTTAAAATAGGTGGCACCCTTGGGCGTATCACGCACCATCTTATAAAAAATCACGCTATACAGCATCATCACCACCCCCGAGGTGGCCGTCGCATAACGCCAGCCTTCATCACCGCCTAATATAGCAGCGGCAGCAATAGCAACCGTTGGTAGTAGCAATGCAGCCGCAGCGGAACCAAAGTTACCCCAGCCGCCATAAATGCCTTCAGCCGTCCCCAGCTCACTGGCAGGGAACCAATCGCTCATCAAGCGAATACCCACTACAAAGCCTGCCCCAACGAAGCCTAGCAAGAATCGAGACAAGGCAAGGGTGTTGTAATCTTGCGCAAAAGCAAAGGTAAAACAGGGAATCGCGCCAATAGCTAAAATGGCGGTGTAGATGAGTCGTGGCCCAAAGCGATCAGTCAGCATACCGATAATGACGCGGGCAGGTATGGTGAGCGCGACGTTCAATATCAGCAAAGTTTTGATTTGATCTTTGCTCAAATTCAAGGTCTCACCAATGGCAGACAAAAAAGGCGCGTGGTTGAACCAGACAAAAAAGGTTAAGAAAAAAGCGATCCAGCCTAAATGTAGAATCTTATTTTTATCTTTAAAGGAGAAAATATTGAGCTTATCTTGTGTTGGCGCAGCAGATTTAGAGGTTGGCGATGATGACATAAACGAGTTCCTTAAGGGGCTAACTTTACAGTTGTCATAATAAGTAATGGTGAAAAAACTTATCAGTTAGAACACTTAGGGCGGTGCAATGGCTGTGCCAGTAGAAGACTTAGTGGTGATTATCGTTATATATCCTAATTATCAATAAAAGGGTCTACGCCTTGCTATCAAAGACATTCAAGCCTTAATGAAAAGATTAACTATATTTCATTAATAATAAAAACTGTCTTGATTTGGTTATATCAATAAAAAATACTAATAGCGCCATTAGTAATCAATATGGTGCATCACGTCATCTATTTTGGTGCATAACTGAACGCTGTTGCCACTTTTTAAAGCGTAGTCGTTTTTAGCCACTCTTTATTATCCCAATCTCTTTTAGGGCTTTTAGCGCTTTGATTACTTATAAACAGACTAGGTGCACTGCACTCATCCTCACATTATTAGCGACTCATAAAGGGAAGAAGCTGCGCGCACCTTTGGTGCTTGGCACAGTTATTGAATCAGTAATGGAGGTAGGCACTAAATATTACTCTTCGTCACAACCGTTAGACCGCAATATTTAGACAACCCTTTATTGAGGATAAATGTATGAGTAACACAGCAATGAATACAACCAGTAAGCCTAAGCTAGTCGTCATCGGTAACGGTATGGTCGGGCACCATTTCGTTGAACGCGCCATAGAACAAGGCCTACATGAGCGTTTTGAGATTCATGTATTCGCTGAAGAGGATCGCCCTGCTTATGACCGCGTTTATCTATCCAGCTATTTTGAGCACAAAGATGCTGGCAAGCTCAATTTAGTTGATCTTAGCGCTTATAAGTCATCAAATATCGAACTGCATCTCAATCAACGCATTGTTAATATTGACTCAAGCGCCCAATCTATTACCACAGAAGATGGTGAGCAGATTGACTACAGCGAGCTGGTACTGGCCACAGGCTCCTACCCATTTGTGCCGCCTATTACAGGACGCGATCATCCGCACTGCCACGTTTATCGCACTATTGCGGATTTGGACGACATCCTTGCCATCGCCGAGCAACCCTCAGTCAAAAAAGGCGTGGTTGTGGGCGGTGGTCTACTTGGTTTAGAGGCAGCCAAAGCCTTGGTTACCTTAGGACTAGAGACGTATGTTGTAGAATTTGCGCCGCAGCTGATGGGTGTTCAGCTTGATGCCGCTGGTGGTGATATTTTAAAACGTAAAATCGAAGCGCTCGGTGTCACGGTTTTGACAGGTAAAAACACCAAAGAGATAATAGCCAATCCAAATACTGACGGCGCTGATGCGTGTCATCTCACCATGCAATTCACCGATGATACCTCGCTCGATACCGATATGATTGTCTTTAGCGCAGGTATTCGTCCGCAAGACGATATTATAAAGAGCAACCCTGATTGCGGTATTGAGATGGGCGCACGCGGTGGTATCTTAATTGATGAGCACTGTCGCACCAATGCTGAGCACGTTTATGCCATTGGCGAATGCGCGGTATGGGACAATAAAGTGTTTGGCTTAGTCGCGCCCGGCTACAGTATGGCGAGCATTTGCGCGGCGCAAATCGCAGGTCATAGCGAGCAGGTATTTATAGGCGCTGATATGAGTACCAAGCTCAAACTCATGGGCGTCGATGTTGGTAGTATTGGCGATGCGCATGGAAAAGCTGTAGATAGTCTGAGCTATTTATATCAAAACCCCGCGACAGGTATCTACAAAAAGCTGGTCACGACCGCTGATAACAAACGCCTGCTTGGTGCGGTATTGGTTGGTGATACTGAGGATTATAATAACCTATTGCAGCTGTATCTCAATGATATCGACTTGCCCGCTCATCCTGAGAGTTTGATACTACCCAATGTCGAAAAACCGACGATGGGTATAGAAAACCTGCCTGATACGGCAACGATTTGCTCTTGTTATAACGTCACCAAAGGCGCTATCTGCGCTGCAGTCGACAATGGTGCCTACTCGATTGGCGATGTCAAAGCGGTCACTAATGCTGGCACGGGCTGCGGTGGCTGTGCGCCCATGGTTAAGGACACTTTAGGCTACCAATTAACTACCTTAGGCTTTGAGGTCAATAACGACTTGTGCGAGCATTTTGCCTACTCCCGTCAGGAGTTATATAGCTTAATTCGGGTGCATGGTATTCGAACCTTTGATGCGCTACTCACCGAACATGGCAGTGGTCATGGCTGCGAGATTTGCAAACCAACCGTCGCCTCTATTTTGTCGTCATGCTGGAATGATTACGTACTCAAACCTGAGCTGACCCCGCTACAAGACAGCAATGACTATTATCTGGGTAATATCCAAAAAGACGGCACCTATTCAGTGGTGCCAAGAGTACCGGGCGGCGAGATTACCGCCGATAAGCTTATCATTCTCGGACAAGTCGCCAAAGAGTTTAACTTATATACCAAAATCACCGGCGGTCAACGCGTGGACTTATTTGGCGCGCGTATGGAGCAGTTGCCTGATATCTGGACACAACTGGTAGCCGCTGGCTTTGAGACCGGTCATGCCTATGGTAAGTCGCTACGTACCGTCAAGTCTTGTGTCGGTAATGACTGGTGCCGATACGGGGTGGATGACAGTATGGGTCTGGCGATTAGGCTCGAGGATCGCTACAAAGGCGTGCGCTCGCCGCACAAGATAAAAATGGGTGTGTCAGGCTGTATGCGCGAGTGTGCCGAGGCGCAAAGCAAAGACTTTGGCATGATCGCCACCGAAAACGGCTGGAACTTATTCGTCTGCGGTAACGGTGGTATTACCCCGCGCCATGGCGAGCTGTTCGCCACCGACCTCGATACCGAGACGATAGTCAAATATATCGACCGTATTATCATGTTCTATATCAAAACTGCCGATAAGCTGCAGCGCACCTCAAAATGGCGTGAAAGTTTGGAAGGCGGACTTGAGTATCTACAAGCGGTCATTATTGAGGACAGCTTAGGCATAGCGGACGAGCTTGAAGCACAAATGCAGCTGCTAGTCGATAATTATGTCTGCGAATGGCAAGCCACCATTACCGATAGCGAAAAGCTCAAACGCTTCCGTCATTTTGTCAATAGTGAACAAGGAGATGATAACGTGGTCTTTGTCAATGAACGCGCGCAGATTCGCCCCGCAACGGATATTGAAAAAGTCAAAA
Source organism: Psychrobacter sp. TB67 (assembly GCF_000511065.1). Classification (NCBI taxonomy): domain Bacteria; kingdom Pseudomonadati; phylum Pseudomonadota; class Gammaproteobacteria; order Moraxellales; family Moraxellaceae; genus Psychrobacter; species Psychrobacter sp. TB67. Next base: position 44,684 of record NZ_AYYA01000064.1, on the reverse strand, counting down.
TCCAAGTGACCGAATTGGCTTAAACGCTCTACTGTCTTCTTTAAACACAGCGCTAGCACTTTTTAGAACTGGCTGTGTTTAGAGTCTGATTTCTATTTACTCATAGTCAAACGCTAAGGATAATCCCATGACCCAGCATACCGTTTGTAAACTGCAAGACATCCTCCCTGAGACTGGCGTTTGCGCGCTTATTGACGGCAAGCAAATTGCCATTTTTCGTACCAAAGAAGGCAAGTTATTCGCCATTGATAACTACGACCCTTTTAGTCGAGCAAACGTTCTATCTAGAGGACTGATCGGCGGTACGACGCTGACGAGCGACGACGGTATTAGAGAGTCGATACTTTATGTCGCCTCGCCGATTTATAAGCAGCGCTTTGATCTTGTGACTGGTCAATGCTTGGATGATACAGAGGTAAAGCTTGCGACTTATCAGGTAGAGCGTGATGAAGATGATGTGGTGGTAACTTACCAATTATCAGAAGATTCAAGCCTGACAACCATAGAAATTGATATGGCCTAACGATAGACTTTGCGCCTTTTTAGTTTAGCGTCCATTGATATAAAATAATAACGTCACTAAAGGTCATTAAAACTCACTCTCTGCAGCCCCTTACACCTAAGAGGTGAAGGGGATTTTCTTATACTAATGATAGTCAATACTTTATCACTCAAATACCAAACTAAGATAGAAGTGCATCTATACGGTAAGTATGAAAAGTGGATTTACTCTTTACTGTCACGGTATAAGGTATTTTTTGCCTCTTCCCTAAAGTCCTCATAGGTAATCGCTGGCTCAGTGCTGGCAGATTCATTTTTTACTGCTGTATTCGGTTTGATACTTTGTTTGTCTATCTCTTTTTTATTGCCATGCTTATTTTCTTGAGTCTTTACCATTGGCTCAGCCTCAACGACTGGCGCATTGGCGCTCGTCATTGATGTTTGTTTACTGAGTGACGTTACACGATCAAAGGCAGACACTAAGCTGCCATTCATATCAAGCATCACAACGGTAACAGCAATAATGACCGCGCTGGATACCGCCGTCAAAATGACCAGCTTAACGTTGCTGTGAGACTTGCCTATTGGTTGTTTTGTAGTACTTGATTTTGTAGTGCTTGCTACGGATGATTGAGTTTTATTGAGAATTGGTGGAAAAGTCGTTGTTTGCTCAGACTCGGCCTCTATAGCTGTTATATTGGGATGATAAGTATAAGTATCACAATCTGCTGTTTTTGATGGTGGGTTTTCTGAGCAATACTCTGGTTCATGTACCATGTCTTGCATGGTTTTTTTCAAATATTGTTCGTAAACACTACGCGAGCGTGTATTGATATTGAGCTCACTATCAGGGTGTTCAGGGTGTTCGCTGAGCTCTACACCTTCATTAAAACCGTCATCAAAATCGTGTTTTTTGTCTGTACTTTCCATAGCTCAATACCAAGTCAATCCTTGTCAACAACGGTATATAACCGCATCAATACATTCAATAATACAAATGTATTGATGCTATGCAAGTTGTTTTGGTATGAGCGCTATAACTGACTGACAAACGGTACGAAATATTGAATTTATATAAACGGAAGTTTATTTTTTAATATCTGATAAAATTTTATTTAAGCTAGGGCGTTTTGAACATTCTAAATCTTGGGTAAGTACAGTAACCAACCAATGATTCAAAATTATCAATCATTGGCCTCACGGTATAATGTACGTTGCGACTCTTTCCTAAAGTCCTCATAAGTAATGGCTGGATCGCCACTTGAGCCATCAGCAGATGCGTCTATTGACTGCTCTGTCTCTTCCTCTGTACTGCTATTTTTATTAGCGGCGGCATTTGTTTGCGGTGCGGCGGTTTGATTGCCATTGCTAGCTGTTGATTGCTCAGCATCAACCACTGCGGCCTTGTTTAAGGTAGTTTTAGCCTGAGCTGCTGATTGAGCATTGCTATTAATGTCATTATTTATTTTGTCCTCGACATCGCTCGCCATATTTTTAGAGGCATCAGTAGCAGGCGTTTCTGTCAAGGCAGATAAAATGCCGCTAGCATTCAAAGTGAGCACAATAATTGCGGCCAATAATGTGCCGAGAGCGACACCAATAATGAGCGGCTTTTTATTGCTTGCCAGCTTACCCTGCGGTTTTGTAATCGCTTCAATAACGGGAGCGACTGTATTTTCGATGCCCTTATTTTCAAGGATTGTGTCATCGCCATGAGCTGGATTAGCACTTGTATCATCAGTAGATGTTAAGTCAATTACCTCATTAGTATGTTCAATATGATTACTGTCTAGTTCGAGGTTTAAGTCTTCATTCAAATCTTCATTCAAATTATAGCTATGATAGTTATTGAACGAGTCTGTATTTGATGATTGCTGATTATGTTCTAGCGGAGAGTTATTGTTAAAGACATACTCTTCGTTACTAAAATCAAAACTGATATCTGTAGTTGTGGTATTTGAGGCTGCAACATTTATCTCTTGCTCAGCCTCTGAGCTGGCAAATAACTGTAACTCTTCTGCACTTAAAGGCTCATAGCTAGAGGATTTTTGCGTTTTTTCCCATGCCGTTAATTGGTCGGATTTACCCTCAGTCTGACTACATTCATCTGTACTGCCAACACGATTGATGAAGCGCTCGTAGATATTATTGCTGCGTTTGTGCTTACGTGGCTTGGTATTAGCAATTTTAGCCAATTTTTCTTCAAGGTCAGCACTATTGTCATTATTTTTGTCGTTCATAGAATGATACCAAGCCCGTTTATACTACTGATATGGGATAACTGCTAGAATTAAGGGGGTGATACTAATTGCTTGCTAAATTGTAACACTATCGTTAACCACTAATATAGTTAGTCATTTACTTAGCTTCAAACATAATTTGGCTAGGTGAGCGTATTATTGGTACAAAACATAGCCAATAGCGTATTATTTTCTCTTAAGTAGCTGATGAATACAGAAATAAGACAATGAGTAAAAAAGTAATAGGTATAACAACATGGATCTAAAGCAGCTCAACGCCTTTATTGCTATCGCCGATTTGCGCAGTTTTAGCGCCGCTGCCGCCAAGACAGGACTATCGCAACCCAGTCTGAGCCGAGTCATCAAGCAACTTGAGACAGACATGGGCGTGGTATTGGTAGATCGTTATCACAGACCACTACACTTGACCGAAGCCGGTGCGTTTTTTTACGATAAAATCAGTGCCATATTGACAGAGATTGATACCGTTACCAGTATGACCCAGCGCTTATCAGCGCCGAGCGCAGCATTGAATATTGGTTTTGTACCCTCGGTGCTATATGGTCTACTACCCGAAGTAATCGCCACCCTCAAACAGTCCAACCCTGATATCGAGGTTAATCTAAAAGATATCAGCTCGTATCAGCAAATGGATGCGCTAAAGCATGGTGAGATTGATGTGGGGTTTGGTCGTTTTGCGCATCAAGATCCTTGGATTCAACAGATACTCTTGCGTCATGAGCGCTATGTGGTGGCGCTGCCTAAAGCGCATCCGTTAGCGCATGTGCGTGAACAGCGCCTGATAGATTTGGCAAATAATCGCTTGATTCTATATCACCAAACGCATTTGCCCGTCGCCAAAACCCTAGTAACCTCAAACAAAACATCACGCACATCGACGGCAGCGACGTTCACAACTGATGCAAAAAGTAGCGCAGCACACGCTATTCCTAACAGCGAGCATTCACTGATAAATGAGCCAATCACCGAACCTTTGCTGCATTTATTTGCTCAATATGGCATCTCTCCCTTTATGACCACCACCGTGAGTGATTTGCAAGTCGCTCTTGGTTTGGTTGCTGCTGGTGAAGGCATTACTTTAGTGCCGGCTAGCCTACAGACAGTGCGGACGGAACAAATCAGCTATCAGCGGTTGATTCACGAAAATGTCACCTCTCCTATCTATTTACATACGCTAAAAGACTTTGTACATCCTAAAATCCCAGATCTGTTAAGCGCTATCTATCAGGTTTATGAGCAGCGCGGTATCACTTATCGGCAGCAAAAATTTACCTCAATGCCGTAAATGATAAGAATAGCCTGAAATTATCAGATATTAGCCAGTTATTATGGTATAAAGAACCGCAAAAAATAATCAGTCCTGACACTTGATAGTAATCGCTTATTATGCTAACTATCTAGAATGGACATGCAAACAAATAGTAATAATAATTTTAATAACCATTCTCCTGTACGGCATCGTTATGCTAAAGTCGATACAAAATGAATCGTTTTATATTTAGCGTTTTAACATAAGCGCTGTGCAAATGGTATAAAGCGCTTCTCTAATGATCACTGGCAAACTGACACAGGAAAGTGATGATTTGCCGTATTAACCATCTCGAGGTATTCATGTCCACACCACCATTCCATAACCCTAGCACCCCTAATAAAGGCGCTGAAGATACCCTTGCTGCCCAGCAAGAAGGATTTAGCTGGCGCATCTTTGGTCCCGGTATTCTAATGGCGACAGCGGCTATTGGCGGCTCGCATTTGATTTCATCCACCCAAGCAGGTGCCATATATGGCTGGCAGCTGGCCATTATGATTATTTTGGCCAACGTCTTCAAATATCCGTTTTTTCGCTTCGGTACAGATTATGTCTATGATACTGGCGAGAGCTTAATCGCCGGTTATGCTAAGCGCTCAAAAGCCTATCTATGGATTTATTTTGTCTTATCTATCCTATCTGCGGTGATTAGTACCGGTGCTGTGACACTACTTGCGGCGGTAATATTGGGCTTTATGCTGCCAGCTTCCGTGGGACTGTCTAGTATCAGTTTAGCGGTCATAATCGTTGCGGTATCCTGGTTTTTTCTGATTGCCGGTCATTATAAGTTGCTTGATGGGGTCACCAAATGGATTATGATTGCTCTGGTCTCCGCAACCGTATTAGCGGTCCTGATTGCTGCTGGCAAGCCGACGGTGATGACGCCTGATTTTATCCCGACGTCTCCTTGGAATTTAGCGACATTAGGATTTATCGTAGCATTGATGGGTTGGATGCCAGCGCCGCTTGAGTTCGCTGCTATCACCTCGATGTGGACATCGGCAAAGAGAAAAGCGGACAACACCACTCATAAACAAGGTTTGCTTGATTTTAATGTGGGCTTTTTGGTTTCTGCTATTTTAGCGTTGTTCTTTTTAGCATTGGGTGTTTTCGTTCAGTATGGCTCCGGTCAAGAGATTCAAACCGCTGGCGTTGCTTATATTGATCAGCTTATCAATATGTATACTGCCACTATCGGTGAATGGTCAAGACTGCTAGTCGCCTTCGTCGCCTTTATGTGCATGTTTGGGACTACCATTACTTGTGCGGATGGTTACGGTCGTGCCAATGCTGAGTGCTGGCGTTTGCTAAAAGGTGAACACGAGATTAATAGGAAGCAGATTGCTTTTTGGACGACCTATGCCATTGGCGGTGGCTTAATTATTATCAGCTTCTTCGCCGGACAGTTAGGCGCGATGTTGAAGTTCGCTATGATATCTGCCTTTGTATCTGCGCCTATTTTTGGCTGGTTGAACTACTCTTTAGTGAAAAACCATCAAAAACTATCAGCAGGTATGAATATTTATTCGATTATAAGTTTACTGTTCTTAGGCGGTGTCGCCTTATTATTCTTAGCCAACCTCGCAGGTATGCTTGGTTAACTGGTTTTTAAGATTTAGCGAATGGCTGAAACGCCGCTTTTAGCTAATAAAAAAGCCCTTTTAGCTCAGCTACTAGGGCTTTTTCGTTGTTATAGTAAAACAAAGTTAATTGTAACTAAATGTAAAACACCTCAGCTGTCCTAATTCAATTTTTGAGGTTTATGAATAATAGTCTTCCTCAACCGCATAAAAATAGATAATGCTATTCATTTAATAAATAGGTTTAATTTAACTAATTTATATATTTATAAAAATTAAACGATTATCGTAAAACACTGCTTTGTGGGCTTGAATAATTGGGTATAATCAAAGGCAACAACGATAAGATTACCCCTCCACGTAAGGACTACGACATGACTTCATCATCCGCTGGTGCCCGCTTCCGCAGTGCCATGAAACAAAAAAATGATAACAATCAACCGCTACAGATCGTAGGTACAATCAATGCTTATACGGCGATGATGGCGACCCAAGTCGGTCACCAAGCACTATATCTGTCTGGCGCGGGCGTGGCAAATGCTTCATTTGGTCTACCTGACCTAGGTATGACGAGCCTTGATAATGTCCTAGAAGATGCGCGCCGTATTACTGACGCTGTAGAAACACCGCTATTGGTCGATATCGATACCGGTTTTGGCGGTGCTTTTAACATCGCACAAACGATTAAAAAGATGGAAAGAGCTGGTGTGGCCGCCGTACATATCGAAGATCAAATCGCCCAAAAGCGTTGTGGTCATCGCCCTAACAAAGAAATCGTCAGTATCTCAGAAATGGTCGATCGCTTGAAGGCGGCGCTTGATGCCAAAACTGATAGCGACTTTGTCATTATGGCACGTACTGATGCACTTTCTGTTGAAGGACTTGATGCCGCTGTAGAGCGCGCTGTTGCCTTCCAAGAAGCAGGCGCAGACATGATTTTTGCTGAAGCCTTAACCGATATCGAAATGTATCGTAAGTTCACAGATGTACTAGATATTCCAGTACTCGCCAACATGACAGAGTTTGGTCAGACCGACCTTTACACCACTGACCAGCTATATGGCGTGGGTGTCGAGATGGTGTTGTACCCACTATCAGCATTCCGTGCGATGAACAAAGCGGCATTAAACGTTTATCAGCATCTATTAACTGATGGCACACAAGAAAAAGTTGTTGATACCATGCAAACCCGCATGGAGCTGTATGATTTCTTAAATTATCATGAGTTTGAGCAGACGCTAGACAAGCTATTTGCTAATAAGTAGTTAAGAGTTAGTTATTGGCAACACTGAAAAGATAGCTCACCTTTGAGTGTGTTATCTTTTCGAAATCCGTCTTCTACTTTTAGGTTATTTATGCCATTTTTTACTGCTAATACTGCTCTTAAAACGTCACTACTGAGTAGCACGCTTGCGGCGCTATTATTCATGACGGGCTGTGATAAAACACCAGAAACCGCCGACGACACCACCAGTGGTGCAAGCACTGCTGAAGTTGATGCTACCGCACCTGCCACTCAAGATGACTTGGTCATGACAACGATTACGCTAGATACTGTCAACAGCCTACTATTCACGCCGATTATTAATAGCGGTGCGCTCAATGACGAACAAGTAAGCTGTCTTGAGTCGCGCGACAAAGACTTGGGCAAGGCTGAAATGGATGCTTTTTATAAGAGCCAGTTTACTGCTGCAGAGTTAAATGAGCTAAACGAATTTTATTCTTCAGATGTGGGCAAAAAGCTAATTGCTTTTGGTAATGAGCAATTGCGGGCTATGAACGGCGAAGAAATCGCCACGCCGATGGCTGACCCTACACCAGAAGAGATGACTAAGATTCAGACGTTTATGGAATCGCCGCTCGGTGTCAAGTATATGAAGATCAACAATGCTGAGGGTGAAGGCAGCGCTATGGAGGTATTAAACGTACCCATTAATGCTGAATTTGAGCGTTGTAATGTCGATTTAGATGCCTCAGAGCCTATGTAGCGCTCAGCTATATAGTGAACTATAAATTAACTGTAATAAACACTCCCTTTCCAACCCAAAAAAGCTACCAACAAAAGGAATTTCATCATGGCAGCACAAAACCCATCAACAAAAGTATTGTCAGGCGCAGGTCTACGCGGTCAAGTCGCAGGTAAAACAGCTTTATCAACTGTTGGTAAATCAGGCTCAGGTTTGACCTATCGCGGTTATGATGTGTCAGAACTGGCAGATAAATGTATTTTTGAAGAAGTGGCTTACTTGCTACTTTATGGCAATTTGCCAACCCAGAGCGAGCTAGAGGCTTATCAAGCCAAACTCAAAAAACTGCGTGGTCTGCCGCAAGCCCTAAAAGACGTACTCGAACGCATTCCAGCTGACGCCCATCCAATGGATGTACTGCGTACTGGTTGCTCTATGCTCGGCAACCTAGAGACGGAAACTGATTTCTCGCAAGAGAACGATCAAACCGATCGTATGCTGGCGACATTCCCATCAATCATCAACTACTGGTATCGCTTTACTCATGACAATGTGCGTATCGAAACCGACACCGATGATGAGACGATTGGTGGTCACTTCTTGCATCTGCTCAAAGGTGAAAAGCCAAACGAGCTACACGAAAAAGTAATGAACGTCTCACTTATCTTGTATGCAGAGCATGAGTTTAACGCTTCGACCTTTACCGCGCGTGTCTGTGCGTCTACTCTATCTGATATCCATTCTTGCATTACCGGCGCGATTGGCTCACTGCGTGGCCCTCTCCATGGCGGCGCGAACGAAGCAGCGATGGATATGATTGAAGGCTTTAGCTCACCTGATGACGCTGAAGAAGAAATGATGGGTATGCTGGCGCGTAAAGACAAAATCATGGGCTTTGGTCATGCGATCTATAGCGAGTCAGATCCACGTAACGTCGTCATTAAAGGTTGGGCTGAGAAGCTAGCCGCTGACGTTGGTGATGAAGTGCTTTATCCTGTTTCAGTTCGCTGTGAAGAAGTCATGTGGCGTGAAAAGAAACTGTTCTGTAACGCCGATTTCTTCCATGCATCTGCCTATCACTTTATGGGTATTCCAACCAAGTTATTCACGCCAATCTTTGTGTGTTCGCGTCTAACCGGCTGGGCAGCACACGTGTTTGAGCAACGTGCCAATAACCGTATCATTCGCCCAAGTGCAGAATATACCGGTGAAGAATTGCGTCCAGTACCAGAGATGAGTGCGCGTTAATTTTTCTTGATATAGATGATTTGCAGGGTGTGTCTTCCTTACGTGTTTTAAAACTATGTATGAATCACACCCTACAAATACTTACCTCTAACGCTTTAAAAGTTTTTTTAGCAAACTCTGCTTTTATCTTGATGATTTTGCTAAAAGAACTATTCTTTTTTAGCCCTCATTCCAACCAGCCAACAGCCAAAGGTGACTTATGGACAACGCCCTCGTACAACCGATGAATGAACCCTTTAAAAAGCCATTACCCGGCACCGACCTGTATTACTTTGACACTCGTGAAGCGATTGAGAGCATTGAAGCTGGCGCTTATGACAAGCTACCGTTCTGCTCAAAAGTATTGTGTGAAAATTTAGTGCGTCGTTGCCCACCTGAGGATTTGACCGCTGCACTTAAGCAACATATCGAAGGTAAGCAAGACCTAGATTTTCCATGGTACCCTGCTCGCGTCGTTTGTCATGACATCCTAGGTCAGACTGCGTTTGTTGATTTGGCAGGTCTCCGTGACGCCATCGCTGAGCAAGGCGGTGACCCTTCAAAAGTGAACCCAATCGTCCCAACGCAGTTGATTGTTGACCATTCACTAGCCGTTGAGCATGCAGGCTTTGAAGAAAACGCTTTTGAGAAAAACCGTGCTATCGAAGAGCGCCGTAATGATGACCGTTTCCACTTTATCAACTGGTGTCAGTATGCCTTTGATAACGTCAACGTCGTACCACCGGGTAACGGCATCATGCATCAAATTAACCTAGAAAAAATGTCGCCAGTCGTCCAAGTCGTACACAATAAAGCCGGTGAACAAGTAGCCTTTGCCGATACTTTGGTCGGTACCGACAGCCATACGCCAATGGTTGATGCATTGGGTGTTATCTCAATCGGTGTCGGTGGATTAGAGGCCGAAAGTGTCATGCTAGGCAACCCATCTTATATGCGCCTGCCGGATTACGTTGGTGTTAAATTAACCGGAAAATTGCAAAAAGGTATTACTGGTACCGATTTAGTGCTCGCTATGACCGAGTTTTTACGTGATGCCGGCGTGGTCTCTACCTATATTGAGTTCTTCGGCGAAGGTGCGCGCGCGCTTACCGTTGGTGATCGTGCGTCTATCTCCAATATGACGCCTGAATATGGCGCGACGGCTGCGATGTTCTATATCGATGAGCAAACCATCGACTATTTACGCCTAACAGGTCGTAGTGAAGCACAAATCAAACTGGTCGAGCAATATGCGAAGCAGACCGGTCTATGGGCAGATGGCATGGAAAATGCCGTTTACGACCGCGTGCTTGAATTTGACTTGTCAGCAGTTGTCCGTAATATGGCAGGCCCTTCACGTCCGCACGCTCGCGTTTCAACCACGGATTTGGTTGCTAAAGGCATTGCTCACGGTGAGGGTGACAAACTCCCTGAACCAGAAGATGGCTTGATGCCAGATGGCGCAGTGATTATCGCGGCCATTACCAGCTGTACCAATACCTCTAACCCTCGCAATATGGTTGCCGCTGGACTCGTCGCTCGAAATGCTAATGCTAAAGGCCTATTGCGTAAGCCTTGGGTGAAATCCTCTTTAGCGCCTGGTTCTAAAACGGTAAAAATGTACCTAGAAGAAGCGGGTCTCATGCCAGATCTACAAAAAATCGGCTTTGATGTGGTGGGTTTTGCCTGTACGACTTGTAATGGCATGAGCGGTGCGTTAGATCCTGATATCGAAAAAGAGATCATCGATCGTGACCTATTTAGTACGGCAGTATTATCAGGCAACCGTAACTTTGACGGTCGTATCCACCCATACGCCAAACAAGCCTTCTTAGCGTCACCACCACTGGTTATCGCTTATGCCATCGCGGGTAATATTCGTTTCGATATCGAAAAAGATTCATTAGGTAAGGATCAAGACGGCAATGACGTTTATCTAAAAGACATTTGGTTTGATGACGAAGAAGTCGATGCCATCGTTGCCAAAGCTGTGAAGCCTGAGCAATTCAATGCCGTTTATATTCCGATGTTTGATGAAGCCAAAAAAGATACAGGTAAGGCACTAAGCCCCTTATACGATTGGCGCGAGATGACCACTTATATTCGCCGTCCGCCCTATTGGGAAGGTAAAATGGCCGCGATGAATAAGCTAAAAGGCATGCGTCCATTGGCTGTATTGGGGGACAATATCACCACCGACCATATGTCACCGTCTAATGCCATTATGGGTGACTCGGCCGCTGGCGAGTACCTCGATACCATGGGCTTACCAAGCGAGGACTATAATTCTTATGCAACGCATCGCGGTGACCATTTGACCGCGCAACGTGCGACCTTTGCCAATCCAAAATTATTGAACGAGATGGTACGTGATGAAGCAGGCAATGTTATTCAAGGCTCACTGGCCCGTGTGGAACCACAAGGTCAAATTATGCGCATGTGGGAAGCGATTGAGACCTATATGAACCGTGAGCAGCCGCTCATCATCATCGCAGGTGATGGCTATGGTCAAGGCTCAAGCCGTGACTGGGCGGCAAAAGGTGTGCGTTTAGCTGGCGTGGAAGCCGTCGTCGCTGAAGACTTTGAACGTATCCATCGTCAAAACTTAGTGGGCATGGGCGCGCTACCGTTACAGTTCGAAAAAGGCACAGATCGCCATACCCTAAACATTGATGGTACGGAAACCTTTGATGTAACGGGTGACGTCTCCGCTGGCGGGCTGATGACCTTAGTCGTTAATCGTACCGACGGCAGCAAAACTGAAACCCCTATCATCTGCCGCTTAGATACCGCTGATGAAGTCAAAATGTATAACGCCGGCGGTATGCTACAACGCTTTGCCAAAGAGTTTATCGATGGCACGTTAGATATTGCGTAGATGTTTGCCTTTGATTTACATCTTTTAAAACGTTAAGTACAAAAAGAGCTACTTTAAAAGTGGCTCTTTTTTTATTTTCGCTAAATTAATGAACAAAATTCAGCCTTTGTTCTCTTGCTATAGGTTTCAAACCCCGTTGATTTATAATATACTGGTTTGGTTCACAACGTATTGTCCTAATCATTACCTTATTTTATTGACCCCTATCAGCTTCTGTTATTTCACAAATTACTGTAAAGACAAAAAGGAAATATAATGAGCACTCTTATCGTAGACAATGAAATCAAGCTGAATAAAAACAACCAGCCATTGAGCAGTCACCAAGCATCATTATCCTCAAAGCTATCTGCGCAGTTACCTGAAAAATCACCTACCAAATTACCTGCAGAAACAGATAACCGCCGTCATATCGTCTTAATTGGTGCAGGCTTTGCTGGTATCCGCTGTCTTGAGCAATTGGCCAAATATAGCGCTGACCGTATCACCTTAGTTGACCGTAATGACTATCACTTTTTCCCACCGCTGATCTATCAAGTCTCTGCTGGATTTTTAGCGTCATCAGATATCAGTTATCCGCTACGTCGATACATCTCAAATTATGACAATGTCCGCTATCGTCAAGGTACGCTCTTAAGCATCAATCCTAAAGATAAAACCATCACTCTGGACACCGGTGAGATTTCTTACGACCGTTTGATTATTGCAAAGGGTGCAGAGACCAATTATTTTGGCAATCAAGAGTTAGCCATGCATGCGTTGCCAATGAAAACCATAAAAGACGCACTCAGTATCCGCAACCACATGCTGTCACAGTTTAATTATGCGGCTTCATTGCCCGTTGCCGAGCGTGAGCCCTACTTGTCCATCGTCATCGCTGGTGGTGGTCCTAGTGGTGTTGAGCTGGCAGGCGTGATGTCTGAAATTCGTAGATATACCCTTCATAAAGAGTATCCAGAGTTATTAGATAATATCGGCGGTATAACGTTAGTGACGGCCGATCCTGTGTTGCTCGCGCCAATGAGTGAATCATCACAACAGTATACCAAGCTACAAATGGAGAAATTCAGAGTTGATCTGATCTTTAGTGATCCTGTAAAAAGTTACGATGGTCATATGGTTACCCTACAAAGTGGGCAGACTCTGCACACACACAACCTTATCTGGACGGCAGGCGTCACTTGTGATTTTATACAAGGGCTCGATACAGAGGATTATGGTCAAGGTAAGCGCTTACTGGTTGACAGTCATTTGAGTTTGATAAATCATAACGACATATACGCACTTGGCGATATTGCACTGGCCACTCATGATGAAGCGTACCCGAAAGGTCATCCCCAGTTAGGTCAAGTGGCGAGCAGTCAGGGCACCTATCTCGGTAAGTATTTAAGCGGTAAAACTGATAAAGCATTTCATTATAAACATAGCGGTGATATGGCGATGATTGGACGTCTCACTGCGGTTGCTGATATTAACGGATCGCATTTGAAGGGCTTTATTGCGTGGTTTGCTTGGGTTGTCATTCATATCTTGTCGCTTAGCACCGCCAAAAATCGTTTGGCGACGACTTGGAATTGGATGGTTGCTTTTTTTACCGGAAAGCAGTCCTTCCGTATGAGTATTGAGCCACACGAAGATTCGTTTAAACTTAAGAAAGAGTCCAAACTTTAAAATTCGTGATCACAATAGCTTCACCCAATCAGGATGGGTTGAGTTCTACTGATCAATAGTGTAACATGTACAATGTATTGTACATGTATAGGAGTCTCTCATGAGAGTAATCAGTTTTTCAGAAGCCCGAAAGCATTTGAAGTCTGTTTTAGATACGGTAAATGACGATGCCAATGCCACTATCGTGACTCGCCGTGATGCGGATGATGCGGTAGTGATGTCTCTCGATTATTATAATAGCCTAATGGAAACGGTTTATTTATTAAAATCACCTGCCAATGCGGCGCACTTAGCGGACTCTATTGCCCAATATAAAGCTGGCAAGACTGTTACGCGTGAACTAATTGATACAGCAGAAGGCAGTGGTAAAAGTGACGGTAGTAGCGATGACAATGAGCATACAGATAGTGATATTGAGAATGCTTGATCTCAAAGGCTTTCATAAACGTAAAAGATCTGATCATGAGTGAACAATTAGCATGGACAGATGCTGCGTGGAAGGACTATCTATACTGGCAAACACAAGATAAAAAAACACTCAAGCGCATCAACAAGCTCATTACCGAATGTAAGCGTAATCCGTTTGAAGGCATTGGCAAACCTGAACCTTTAAAAGAAAACTTATCCGGATTTTGGTCAAGACGCATCGATGATGCCAATCGGTTGGTGTACGCCGTTGATGATAACTATTTGACGATTATTTCGTGTCGCTATCATTATTAACGAGCATGTCCATTCGTTCGTGTTTACTTGATGACGCCGCCATACCCAATCTTATAACAATACAAAAAGGACGTCTAGCAATGACCCAACCAACCTTCGCTCCACAAATTTCAGTCCCTGCTACCTACATGCGCGGCGGCACGTCAAAAGGCACATTTTTTAAGTTATCCGATTTACCGGAGCGCTGCCAAGTTGCAGGCTCCGCGCGTGATAATTTCTTATTACGCGTTATCGGCAGTCCTGACCCTTATGGTAAGCAAATCGACGGTCTAGGTAATGGCAGCTCTAGTACGTCAAAGACAGTAATTTTGTCTAAAGCTAAGCAAGCAGACCACGATGTCAATTATCTGTTTGGACAAGTAAATATCGCCAAGCCAATGATTGATTGGGCAGGTAACTGTGGCAATTTAACCGCTGCCGTTGGTGCTTGTGCGATTAACATGGGTTTAGTTGACGCTGATAAAATTGCTAATAGTATTGATGACGATAGTGAGAGTGGCATTTGCGAAGTACGCATTTGGCAAGAGAATATCGGTAAAACCATCATCGCCCATGTGCCTGTTTACATGGACGAACAAGGCAAGGTACAAGTCCAAGAAACCGGCGATTTTGAATTAGATGGTGTGACCTTCCCTGCCGCTGAGGTCAAAATTGAATTTATTGATCCTGTTGACTCATCAAGCGATATGTTCCCCACTGGCAACCTAGTTGATGATTTTGATGTCTCTAGCTGTGGTTTAAATACTGATAGCGTCAAGGCAACTTTTATCAGTGCCGGTATTCCAACTATTTTTATGAAAGCAGAAGATTTTGGGTTTACGGGTACCGAACTGCAAGGTGATATCAACAGTAATAGCGAAACCTTGGCGAAGCTTGAGAAAATCCGTGCCAAAGGCGGCGTAGCGATGGGCATATTCAAAGACGTCAGTGAAGCACAAAGCAGTCAACATATTCCAAAGATTGCTTGGGTTGCTCCTGCGCAAAGCTATACTGCTTCTAGTGGCAAGGCCGTTGATGCTAATGATATTGATTTAGTCGTACGAGCGATGAGTATGGGACAATTGCATCATGCCATGATGGGCACAGCAGCGGTTGCCATAGCAGCAGCAGCGACCACACAAGGTACATTGGTCAATGAAGCAGCTGGTGGTAGCGAATTAGGTGAAGTGCGCTTTGGGCATCCATCAGGTACGCTACTCGTCGGTGGAAAAACCGAGCAGGTTGATGGTCGCTGGCAAGCCAAAAAAGTTTCTATGAGTCGTTCAGCGCGCCGTATTATGGTTGGTGAAGTCTTTGTGATAGGGGATAGTTTTTGATGCAAAAAAAATGTAAACTGAATTTTACTCTTATTACAAACATTTATTAAAAATATCTTTGATAAATGTCTCTTTCACTAAAAAATTCAGGAGTATTAAATGTCTCAAAGTCCCGTAGAAGTAATGATAAAGGATGAAAATGCACATAAAGTAGCGCAAGCAATATATAACACGGTGACTGGAAAGACAGAAATACTTTCAAAAGGATATTCTGAAAACTATGAAGTGAGCAGTGAATCAATAAGCCAACTTTATACAAAAGTGATACAGACTTACTCTCAATGGGAAGTTGTTAGTCGAAATGAAAATATAACAATTTTTCATATAGATAATGATAAGCAAGTTTTTTCCTCTATCGAAAGGTTTCAGATATACGACAAAAGTATTACATCACCAATTGAAAGTATAAACATAGTTTTTAATGTTCTTTTAAGTCTTCCTAATACAGACAAGCCTCAACCCTATAAAATATCAGTCAATATCAATTCTAGAATTGCTATGCTTCACAAAGCTAATTCTAATAGATCAGGGCATATACTTTTCAAACTTCTCAGTAATCAGGTTATAAGTGTAAGTATTGAGTATGTTGATTATATAGTTGCACGTAATATTTTAACATCTGTTGAAAGCTGGATTGATGAAATTGAAGTAAATAAGAAAAATGTGTTTATCGAATTTATTCAAAGAAAATCTCACTGGTTCTCTAGACTTTCAGGTACGATTCTATTTATTGTTTCAATATATTCTTGCTACTCTTTAGTTGGGACTATGGGTATAGACTTCGGTAAACCTGAAAACGTTGTTAGTTATATTATATTATCAATTGGAATATCAGGAACACTTTATCTTCTAGGATTAATTCTTGGTAAAATACTTGAACAATCAGTTGATAAAATTAACAACATAAGTATTATAACTATAAATAGTGGTGATAAAAAATTATTGAAAAACTTCAAATCAAAAAATTTTTGGAGCTATCTAAAATCAGGTTTTCTTTTTATATTCCTTACCTTAAATGCTATATTTAGCAGCATAATAGCTTCCTATATATTTCAACGTATTTAACAATTTAACCTAATATATGCCAAAACCACCGCAGCCACCACGCGTGTCATCAGACAACCCTTTTATGCATAAGCCGCCAGTCAAAAAGACTGAGCGGCGGGCTTTACTGTGGGATATTTTAAAGAAACTTGCCGTCTTTGCTGCGCCTTATAAGCTATTGATTGTTGCAACACTGATATTAACGGTACTTGGTTCCTTTACCGCACAGGTCAATGCCTTTGTGCTGCGCTATGCGGTTGATACTTTGACCGAAATTGCTACCCTTGCCGATCCTTGGGACGCGGGTTGGCGAATGCTAGGTATTATTAGTGCGGTGCTATTGACCAAAGAGGTGTTATCGATATTCATCTCGTTTGGTCAGCGCTTTTATGGTGAAAAGATTCGTATCAATCTATCGCGTGATTTATCGCAAAAAATCATTGAGCGTATCTTGACCTACCGTATGGCGTTTTATACCAGTAGCGAAAACGACAGCGGTAAATTACAAACCCGTATCGATTATGGCGTTAGCAGCCTGACCAGTCTGGTGCAAAATTTCTTTATCGATATGCTGCCGCTGTTTGCCAGTGCGATTGTCTCACTCATTATTATGTTTTCGACCAATATTTGGATCGGCTTAGTTGGTCTTATTATCATTCCGATTTACTTTTTTATTAGCCAAAAACAAGCTCGGCGTTTGCAAGGTTTTCGTCGGCAGATGCGTGGTTATAGAGAAGCCAAAAGCGGTCTGGTTATTTCGCTGATTAACTCTATCAGCGTGGTAAAATCCTTTGTGCGAGAGAAGATAGAAGCTGAGAAGCACTTAACCATTCAAAAAGATATGACCGATAATCAGCTGCGTATTCGTAGTATTGGTTTTATTTATGACGCGATAAAGACTTTTATTGAACAAATAGGCGTGGTGGTGATTATCGTGCTGACGTCCTATTTTGTATTAAAAGGCCAGATGACCATCGGGATGATTTTATTCCATGTCATGCTGTTTCAAAACGTCGCCGCCCCTATCCGTCAATTACATCGTATTTATGATCAAATCAATAATGCACTGACTTATGCTGAAGGCTTTTTTGATATATTGGAAGATGACGAACAAGTTGAAAATATCGATGGTAGAAGCAGTAAAAATCTGAAAGGTCACATTGAGCTAAAAAACGTTGATTTTACTTATCCTAACGGCACGCAAGCGCTAAAAGATGTTAGCTTTACGATTAAACCCAATCGCATTACTGCACTGGTGGGCTTAAGTGGTGCTGGCAAGAGCACCATTATCAATTTATTGGTGAAGTTTTACGCGCCAGATGCTGGCACAATATGTCTAGATGGGCATGATTTAGCCGACTGCGATACCCATGAATTGCGTCAAAATATCGGTCTGGTACTACAAAGCAACCATATCTTTTCAGGTACGATTAGCGAAAATATTCGCTATGGCGATATGAATGCTACTGATGAAGATATTATCGTCGCCGCAAAGAAAGCCTCGATTCATGAGCAAATCATATCGTTATCAGAGGGCTATGAAAGTACGGCTAAATCATTATCAGGTGGCCAACAGCAGCGTATCGCGCTGGCACGGATGTTCTTAAAAGATCCCCCCATTGTATTTTTGGATGAGCCAACCGCCAGCCTTGATGCGATTGCCAGTCAACAAGTGAAAAAAAGCCTAGATCTCATCAAAAAAGACCGTACGGTGATTATGGTGTCACACAATATCGCCCAAATTATCGATGCGGATGACTTGGTCGTGATAGAAGATGGCCGCGTGGTCGAAACAGGCACTCACGAAGCGCTGTATGAGAAACATGGCAAGTACTTCGAGATATTTAGCGCCATGTCTGATAGTTTAAATTTGGATAAGATCAGTCAAACCTTGAACGGTTAATGCAGAATAAGATTAAAGCGGTATAATACGCGACACTTTTTATCTTCTACTTACTAACCAACAATTTGCCAAAAGCCAGTAAACTATGACTTGTGAATTCTCTATAAAAACCTTTGATGAGCTGACCTCAGTTGATCTTTATCATATTTTAAAAGCACGCGCGCAGGTGTTCGTCGTCGAGCAAAACTGTGCCTATCAAGACATGGACGAAGTGGATTTTGATTGTTTGCATTTAGTCGCCCATCAAAATGAGGCGCTGATTGGCTATTGCAGAATTATCCCGCCTGAGTTTAATACCTTGCAAGTCAATCTTTCTGTCGCCCATCCGGCGGGCAAAACCGCCAGCTCTATGCCCGCTATCGGTAGAGTGCTGGTACTGGCGGAACATCGTGACAATGGCGTCGCGCGTCAAATCATGACGCAAGCGATTAAATATTGTCATAAAAAATACGCAAAGAAGACCATCGTCATCTCCGCACAGGCGTATTTGCTCAGCTTCTACGAGTCGTTAGGCTTCATTCCTGAAGGCGAGCATTATCTTGAAGATAGCATTGAACATATCAAAATGACCTTGCCTCTGCTTAAAAAAGGCAAAGTAAAAAGACAGCACACTGAAGGATCAGGCTCAGGAATTGTCACTAAGTTTTTGAGTTTATTGCTATTGATATTGGGTCTAATGTTTATCGCCGGCTTAATTTATCTAATGACATAGCACAACTTATCGTCAACCTTTGCTAAATTCTTAACATAATTCAATCTAGCAGTTCCATATTGACTGTGCTACTTTTGAGTCATGACCATGGCCGTGGTAAACGCTCAATGGTCAACAAAGTAGCTAACTTAAGGAAGAGGTGACGATTATGTCTAATGTCGAAAGCAATGTCCGTCCAGAATATGACGATGAAATTCAAAAAATTGCCGACTATGTTTTAAATTACTCTATCGATAAAGACTCCGAAAACAGTGATGACGCTTGGAGTACTGCTCGTTATTGTTTGATGGATACACTGGGCTGCGGTTTACTGGCGCTACGTTTCCCTGAATGCACCAAGCACTTGGGCCCCGATTGCCCCGATCAAATTACCCCAAATGGTGCGCGTGTGCCCGGCACGAATTATCGCCTCGACCCTATTAAAGCCGCCTTTGACATAGGCTGCATCGTACGCTGGCTAGACTATAACGATACGTGGCTGGCTGCTGAATGGGGACATCCGTCAGACAATCTCGGTGGCATTTTGGCAGTCGCAGATTATATTAGTCAGCAAAACGTCAGCCAAGGTCGCGCACCGCTCACCATGAGAGACGTGCTCGAATCGATGATTATGGCGCACGAAATCCAAGGTGTATTGGCACTAGACAATTCCTTTAACCGCGTTGGGCTTGACCATGTATTTTTAGTCAAATTGGCCTCAACTGCGGTCGTCGCCAAGCTCTATAACCTACCGCGCGAGCGTATTATGGCGGCTATCTCACAAGCCCTCGTCGATGGACAAGCACTACGCACCTATCGTCATGCGCCCAATGCAGGGAGCCGCAAGTCTTGGGCAGCAGGTGACGCGACCAGCCGTGCGGTACGCTTGGTAGATATCACCAAACGTGGTGAGATGGGTATTCCTGGGGCACTAACCGCACCGCAATGGGGTTTTTATGATGTGTTGTTTAGCCACACCAATAAGGACTTAGCCACTAAACCCGAAAACGAGCGCCACTTTACCTTCCAGCGTGACTTTGGCAGCTATGTCATGGAAAACATCTTATTTAAGATAAGCTTCCCCGCTGAGTTTCACGCGCAGACGGCATGCGAGGCGGCCGTTATTTTGTACCCACGTATCGAAGATAGAATTGATGACATCGAAAAAATCGTTTTGACGACCCATGATTCAGCGATTCGCATCATCTCAAAACAAGGCGAGCTTGCCAATCCTGCTGACAGGGATCATTGCTTGCAATACATGGTGGCTGTGCCGTTGCTCACAGGAGACCTAATGGCAGAAAACTATGAAGACGATTATCATGAGCAGCATCATATATTGATCGATGAGTTGCGCAGCAAGATGGTGGTAGAGGAAGATCCGCGGTATTCAAAAGACTATCATGACCCAAGCAAACGTTCGATTGCCAATGCCATTCAAGTGTTCTTTAAAGATGGCACCAGTACCGATAAGGTCGCTGTAGAATATCCTATCGGTCACAAACGCCGCCGTGAAGAAGGTTTGCCTGTATTAGAAGCCAAGTTTCGAGCCAGTCTGGCGACGCGTTTTATTGACAGTCGCTGCGAGGCTATTTTTGCGTTATGCAGCGACCAAAAACGCTTGGAGCAAACACCCGTGCATGAGTTTATGGACTTGTTTATGGCGAACTAAGCATTTGCTCACCTAGAGATTTACGCTTAATTTATCCTTGTCTTATCAACAAAATAGGGCGTGCCGTTAATATTATGATAACGACACGCCCTATTTTGTTCTATTGAATTGAATCAATTTTAATATTCAATCGTTTGGCGCTACCAAGGTATAGATTCCCCTGCCCAATCAACAAAGCTGCCAGATTGCGCAGCTGTCATGCGGCTTAGCACTTCTAATAAGCATTCTGCACTATAAGCTGGCGAGAATAATTGCCCATCAGCCACATTGCCTTGAAAAGGCGCTGACAGTTGCGTGTTGACGGTTCCGGGCTGCATGACGACCACGCACACATCTTTGAGCGACCGTGACCATTCGATACTGAGATTTTTCATACCCATATTGAGCGCCGCCTTGCTCATCCTATAGCTATACCAACCGCCCAACTGATTGTCACTGATGCTACCCACTCGTGCAGAAATGGTCGCAAAAACGGCAGGATTGTCATTACTACGCTCAGATTTGGCCAATAAAGGTTTAAAGTGCTTAGCAATAAGCAGACCGGCTAAGGTATTGACCTGCATATTTATTAAGAAAAAATCTGTCTCAATTTGCCGTAGTGATTTTTCTGGTTGCTGCGTCGCCGTGTGTAGAAGTCCTGCACAGTTGATGAGCCAATCAATGTGGTCGGTTTGTTGACTAATGACATCAGCAGCTTGTTTGATGCTCTGTTCGTCGCAGATGTTCATGGGCAGCCAATAGAGATTGTCTGCTTCAAAATCAGGAACGCTTTTATGATAAGTCGCAAAGACACGTAGACTGTCTTGGCTATCACTATTAGCCGTGCTTTCTACCAATTGCTCCACCATGGCTCTGCCAATGCCACCTGTACCGCCGATGATTAGATAAGTTTTGGTACTCATAACGATTCCTTTTTTTGTATTTCTAAAATGAGGACATGCCTAGTGTATGGCTTATCTTTATGGTTATGACTATCCTGTCTATCATTCATTCATGCATTCTGGCTGATTTTTATCACCTTTACCATGACAAAAATGCTGAATAATGGCTTATTTAGTTATCATTGGTTTGTGACGCTGCAAAATAACAGCAGTAATCGCTATTATACATACGCTACAATAATCAAAAATTGTCTTCTAAATGAACGCCTTTATACGGATATTATCACTTTATGCTCTCACCACAAGATCAATTGACTGAGCTGGTACGCACGCTTGAGACGCAGCAGCATGTCTTTGCCACTGACCCGCTACTCATCACGGAAAAGCTGCAAAATGAGGATGGAAAACCCGTCCAAAAACTGCATCGCCGTGCCTCACGTATCGATAGTAACGGCGCGCTGGCACGAGTATTGGGCAAGATTGATGGACGCATAAAAGGCATCATGGTGATCATGAGTGTGGTGTGGTGCATCTCGGGGTTTTTAGGATTATTTACCTTACTACAAGCCAATGTCGTCAATTTCTTTTATGTCTTGGTCTGTTTACTTGGGTTTCATACCCTTATGCTAGCTGGCTGGCTAGTCATGACCTTGCTTAACCAAGGTCGTCAGTCGCCCAGCTGGTTTGCGAGTTTTGTTAGCCCCAGTTATCTTATCCGTGGTAAGGACGATGTCACCAAGGCGGCAGTCGACTTGTACGAGCGCCAATTACAGCACAGTGGTATGCGCTGGTATTTGGGTCGTTTTAG
The DNA here is from genome assembly GCF_000511065.1 of Psychrobacter sp. TB67. Lineage (NCBI taxonomy): Bacteria > Pseudomonadati > Pseudomonadota > Gammaproteobacteria > Moraxellales > Moraxellaceae > Psychrobacter > Psychrobacter sp. TB67. The sequence goes on along the minus strand of NZ_AYYA01000064.1, from coordinate 22,255 downwards.
CCATCAGCTATGGCTTGCTACCTTAACCGGTATGCTCTTTGCGATTATATTCTTATTAATTGTACGCCAATATAGCTTTAGTTGGGAGTCGACGCTGCTATCCGATCAGGCACTGATTACCCTCACCCAAGTGCTTGGCTGGCTGCCCAGTATGGTCGGATTTGGTGTACCTGACAATGCCGCTATCGTACAGAGCCGACTGGTTACTGATGCCATGCCATTGTCTGTGGCGCGGCAATGGGCAAGCTTGTTAATTGGTAGTTTGCTGATGTACGGTATCGTACCACGAGCGATAGCGTGGGCGTTTTGTGCCTTCATGTTCCGTCGTAAAAAAATGCGTTTGGATACCAAGCTGCCTTATTATCAAAAAATCCTAAATTTTTGGCAGCGTCATGTGGTTGATGCCGATGACTTTACGGAGGTAGCGGCGCCTATCGCTCCAAAGGCAACAGTGAGCGCTGGCAAAAAGCTGGTTGCGTTACTGGAATATCCTTCAGAGAAGGATAACTGGTGGCAAAAAGGTCTTGATGCTAATAATGGTGATGATAGTCAAATTGAGAATTTTGGTATCGTTGATGACCGCGATGATATGGATCGATTAACCGTGTATCTAAAGACCCATCCAGTACAAGTCTTGCTCGGTATTCATAGCAAAGCACTGCCTGACCGTGGCACGCTACGCAAGCTTGATAAAATTGCGGCTCATGCTAAAGACGGACTGATTGTGCAGCTACTTAATGATGACGCTGACACTACTGACGACTTGCAACACAATGTGCGATATCAACAATGGCAAACGGCTCTATCAGCACGAAAGATAGGTTTGGTAAGTACTTATACTGCTTAATAAAAAATGGTAATAACTTTTTCAAATTCTTGCCAGACTTCGATAAATATAATACGGGATCAGATGATGGATAATAATAAAACGAAGAATGAGCCTATCGGTCTCTTTGCCGACAAGGCCTTAAAAGATGAGCCTATCAACGTAGAAAATTCAAAGACAGCACTTACCCAGCCTATTAACATTAATAAATTCAGTGCTAGCGATACAACCGACGTCGCCACTTCTGTCGATACCAATTCTAATACTATGGATGAGGCTGAAGATTCGACAACTCGCGAGAGTAAGAAAACCACGATAGCCAGCGGTGAGCCATTAAAATTGGCGGTGGTCGGTCATACCAATACGGGTAAGACCTCTATTTTGCGTACCTTATTACGTGACGTGTATTTTGGTGAAGTCAAAAACGAAGCCGCGACGACACGCCATGTCGAACGCGCCCAACTGACCGATAGTCAGACCGGCGAAGTACTGGTGGCGTTATATGATACACCAGGTTTAGAGGACGCATCGGGATTGATGGATTGGTTGGAGGACAATACCGCCAGTCGTCGCGATGGTATTGAACGTCTACAGCAATTTTTGGCAGCTGATATCGCTCAAGGTGGTGATGCGTTAAGTAGCAATGAGGACTATAGCCAAGAAGCCAAAGTTATCCGCCAATTGCTGGCAAGTGATATGGCGGTTTATGTCGTCGATGCGCGTGAGCCAGTATTGGGTAAATACAAGGATGAGTTGACCATTTTATCGTGGGCAGCGATACCTGTTATGCCAGTGTTTAATTTCACTGATAGCCAAAATGCCAATATTGATGAATGGCAGACCATGCTGGCAAGACGCAATCTGCATATCTCTACCCGTTTTGATTCGGTCGCTTTTGAGTTCGAAGATGAAATGCATTTATGGCAAAATCTTGCGACCATGCTTACCCATTCAGAAATGCTAGAACAGCTCATGCAGAGACGCACAGAAGACTGGGCACAGCTATACGATGAGGCCGATATTATCATCGCGGATTTTTTATTGAATGTTGCCGCTTTTGTGCGTGAGATTAGTGATGATGATGACCCGATGCCAGTATTGCAGCAGATGCAAGAAGCCGTTCGGCAAAGTGAGCGCGCGATGCAGCATAATTTGCTTAATTTATATAAATTTTATGATAATGCGGTGGCAGCAACGCCGCTTGAGTTACAAGCCTATCAGCAAGATCCGTTTGACCCTGAATTGCTAAAAAGCTATGGGATTCGTACGACATCGGGCGCGGCAGCTGGCGCGTTATTAGGATTGGGCATTGATGCGGCCGCATTGGGCACGACGTTGGGTTTGGGTGCGGCAATAGGCGGTATCGCAGGTGGGTTATTATCGAATACCAGTAGCATTGCTGACCGGATTACTGGGGTAAAACGCTTATACATTGACCCTGCTACCTTAACCTTGCTCGCCACTCGTGCGATAGACTTACTCACTGCCCTACGCCATCGCGGTCACGCTGCGACTGATGCCACGCAACTATTATACAAAGGTGAGAATGACGGCAGCGCCCCATCAGCTGAAAATAACAGTGAAGTAGACAACGCTGTGACGCCATGGTCAACCAACAAACTACCAAGCGAGCTTAAAAAAGCACGAGGCAAACCACAATGGTCATCGCTCAGTAGTGGTAAAGCAGAGCTTGCCCAAAGTTTGCGACTCGATATGGCATGGTCACTTTCTGGGAAGTTGCAATCACATAGGCGTGAGTAGTTAGACAACTCTGCTTGAATAAAACATGTATTTGGTTTTTCAAAGTTGCATTTACGACAATGGCTGCAACAATGCACTTAATGCCTCATTACCACGCACGTCAGTCTGCTGCAGATAAATGGGATAAAGCGGATAACTAGTAAAGCTCTTGTCGATATCATACATCAGCTGCTGCTGGCGCTCAGCACGATGGCGCCAAAACTCATCAGACTGGGCCGGTGCTATGAGCTGATTGATGACTATCGCTGCTGGCGTGAGTTTGCTGTCTTCTAACTGTTCGATAGCACGTTTGGTCTCAGCCAATGGTAATACATCGGCGGTCATGACCAATACAATAGCAGTCTGCTGACGGTCATGCAGCAGTGCTCCCGCCTGACGAAACAGCTCTTTACGTTTCTCCAGCACGGATACTGCTTGCTCCCAGCGGTCAGACTTCTTTTCTGCAAACGGATTTGCCACATTATTTTGCTGATTATTATCTTTTTTCTGAGTTCTGTCTTTTTGATTGTGCCTATCCAAATGTGTCGCTACCGAGCGCAGTTTCGCCTGTCGCCGTTGCTGTGACAGTAATCCATCTGTCCACGCGCCCATCATCTCTGGTAGTACCAGCAATCGCAAAGTATGTCCAGTTGGAGCGGTATCAAAAATAATATGCTCATAATTAGCATCTGCTGCCGCGACCAAATACTGGCACATCGATTCGAGCATAGCGGCTTCTTGGGCACCAGGGGCAGATTTTGATAGCCTGAGATGCTCACGAATTTTGGGCATCATGTCTGGATTGGCATAGGCGGTAATCGTGCGCTCAACTTGAGCAAAATGCGCATCGACGATGACATCAGGATTTAGCTCAATGGCGTCCAGATACGGCGTGATGGCAGTTTTTTCATTATTGAGCCGTACCTTTAACACATCACCCAAGCTATGCGCTGGATCGGTTGAGACAATCAATGTTTTTTGTTGTTGGCCAGCATAATAGCTGGCAAGTGCAGCGGCCGTCGTGGTTTTGCCCACACCGCCCTTGCCACCGACGAATATAATCGGTTGCGTCGCCAGTTGTTCTACTAATCCGTGTAGAGGGTGTAAAGCCATACTCATGTCTCAATTATTAATTGTTAATTGTTAATCAATAGAATCTTTAATCTAAATAGATATAACTAAAAAACGGCTATGACTAGCAGCAACCAACGTGGTCAAAGGGACATCTATCCATACCCATGCGGGTATGCCACTCATGGAAGTTTTCTAAAAATAATGGCTGTAGCTCTAACGTATAAAAGCTGGCAGGATTATCAATGCCTAAGCTCTCAGCGAACATCAGCAGCATAAAGAAATCTTCTTCATCACGTGCCGCACGCGCCATCGTCTGGCGATAAGGCGCATGATAAAACTCATTCAGCCCTGCCACGAACCGCTGCCACCATGGTTGAGTATTCTCTATATTATCTGTCGTCATTATCATCCCATTTACTATATTTTTGTTTTTCAGCGTTTTCTTAAATGATTACTCGTATTGTGAGTCTTTCTTATTATAGTCAGTGAAAAGCCATATCGATATTGATACCTCACGCACTGCTGATATCAGCCATAACGTCGCCATTTTAGGATATTTTAACTATATCTATCATGCCTATTTCATACAAAAAACGCCAGCAGTTGCTGCTAGCGTTTTTTTGTATATCTATTCCAATAGTGATTAGACGTTATATCTAGATATTACTTTTCAATATTGCTTTTACCTTTATGCAAGGTCCACTCTTTACGCAATACCGATAGACTCTCAAACGTCACTAAAATCGTTGCGACTAGAATGATGATGTCCATAATGATAAGCAGCCAATTACCATCAACGTAAAAGGTTTTGAGCTGAATCAATAAGGCAAAAACCGTCATCACTAACAAGAATGACAATGGCGCCAAGGTGTACCAAACTGGCTTACCTTTACGTAATAAAATGACAGTAACGATCATGAGGGTTAAAGCCGCCATAAGTTGGTTTGTTGTCCCAAACAATGGCCAAATAATCATACCGCCAGCACCGTCGATACCACCCGCGCCAAATGCCAACAGTAGACAGCTTCCGACAGCGAGCAACGTAGCTACTACGCTCTTATTAAGAACGGGGATGTTATAAAATTCACCAAATTCTTGGAAAATATAACGTTGTAAGCGCACCCCAGTATCCATAGTCGTCCCTGCGAACAAGGCTGCCATGACAGTCAGCATGGTCTGAGATAGCACCATGTCAATGCCCACACCGGCATTTAAGATGGTCGCGCCACCATCAATAAAGGCACCGATAGAACCGTCGCCAAATTTTTGATAAACCGCTTCCCAATCTCCTAGAGTCGCAAAACCTGCTGTGGCTGCGAGAATGGCTCCTAGGGCAAGCATGCCCTCACCAAATGCACCGAAGTAACCAACGAAGCGCACATCCTCTTCTTTATCAATCTGTTTTGAGGTAGTTCCCGTAGCTACCAATCCATGGAAGCCTGAGATGGCGCCACAGGCAATCGTGACAAACAATAATGGCATCAAGGAAGGTGTGCCAACTGGTAGCGCCGTGTTTATGGCTGGCGCGACAATGTTGGGGGTCGCAATAAAAATCGCGGCGTACAATAAAATCAAACCGACAAATAACTGCAAACCATTAATATAATCACGTGGTTGTAGCAGCATCCATACCGGCAATAAAGAAGCGATGGCTGCATAAGCAAATAAAATAATAATCCATAGCGCATTATCAGGCAGACCTAAAAAAGTCTCAGGTAATACAATGGGGAACATAGGACCAAGATAGATCAGCCCGTATAAAGCACTGACCCCAATGATGGAGACCCAAACCAAATTCATCTTGTAGCGATAAATACACTGCCCGATGATAAAGGCCACTATCAACGCGCCCCAAACCGGTAATACGGCAGAGGGCGTTTTGATCATCATATTAGCAATAGCGACGCCAAATACAGCATTCACCATCAATAATAATAAAAAGATAACGACCATCATCAAGCTACGTACACGTGTACCCATGACGGTACCGGCAATAGAGCCAATCGATTGACCTCTATTGCGCATACTGGCCCAAATGGCCGACATATCATGTACGCCTGCCATAAAAATAGTACCCAAAACCACCCAAATAATGGCCGGTACCCAGCCCCAAATAACCGCAATCGCAGGACCAATGATTGGAGCAGCCCCTGCCACCGATGTAAAATGATGTCCCCATAATACATACTTGTTGGTGGGAATATAATCTACCCCATCCTTCATCGTATGCGCTGGCGTGGGACGACTGTTGTCCAATGCCAAAATCTTGGTGGCGATAAACTTCGAATAAAATACATAACCGCAGAGCATTGCGGCGACACCAACTAACAGTACAATAGCACTATTCATCTTATCTCTCCCTAGACAAGTAGTAGATAGCCTTATGAGTTCAAGCTTTTTAAAGCAAAGTATAAAAAATATGCTAGATTAGTGGGCGGTGAGTGACTCAGATCACCCGTTATTAGGGAAATAACAGCACTCCCGTCAGATCATTACTAGGGTGTGTCCTCATTTTTATTACCATTTTTAGAATGAGGACACACCCTAGCTAAAAAAAACCTTGCATTGTAAAGTTAGAACACGCCACTAGTCAACATATAGTGTGATGAATCTTTGCTTAGCATGAGGTTTAAATAGTAACTGATTTGACAAGGGATGTAACGTTGGTAAGACGTTAAAAACAACAAATAAAGGAGTTATAATGACACACTATTTTGGATTCGTACCTTCACCTAAACTCAAAGCGCTGATCGAAGAGGCAGAACAAGTTATCGCTACTGATGCAAAGGTAGATTATTACCCTTATCGCGATGCCCTAAGCCATCAAACCGCCCGAGACTTGATTGATAACTTATTGGTTGGCTTGGTAGATATTATTCCAAACCCTGAGCGTCAAGCATCCATGCGTAAAATCGTTGGAACCATTGAGCGTGCAGCAGACACCCTACTCAATATTTTATTGGGTAAAGAAAACAATGAAGAGGTATTGCCCAGTTTTCATTTTTTAAGAGATCGGGCCACCTTTATTGATAATGAAGGCGTGAAGCGTATTGGCTTTAAATTATCGGATGCCGATGCAAAAACCATTACTGAGGGTTTTGCCGCCATTACACCTGAACACGTTGATAGACCGACCTTTAAGACTGCGCTTGAAACGGTCAACGAAGAGACGTTGACTCATTTTGTCAGCCGCTACGCAGAAACGCTAAAGCTTGGCATGATTAAACGTAAGTCCGTGCCAGTTGCTAAAGCCGCCATCGACAAAGGCATGAGTATGGCATTGAACAAGCTATTGCCAGACCTACCTGATACCTCATTAAACCGTTTGGCTGACTATTATCGCCCATTCATCGTAAAAAAGCCTGAATAACGGCTACATTAGAAACTATTATGTTTTTATTAAGGCGGTAGTGTTGGGCAAATTTGCTAAAATTTGCTAAAATAGGCGGCACTTTTATCGAAGGCGCAACTCATGACCCAAATTAGTAATCAAGAAATCGAAAAAACCCTGCGCAACTCAGAGTGCCTTATCAGCAGTATCGAAGTAGCCGCTGCTTATGAGCGTCTTGCCGCCCAACTCAACCTACACTATGCTGGTCTAAATCCAATCGTGATGGTGGTTATGAACGGTGGTCTTATCCCAGCCGGTCAACTACTCACTCACCTGACTTTTTATCATCGTATGCACTATATCCACGCTTCGCGCTATCGTGATAATGAAGGGACCAACGAGCTTGATTGGAAGTTTAAGCCTGATGTCAGCATCGAGGGCGAGCACGTCTTGTTGATCGATGATATTTTTGACGAAGGTATTACTCTAAAAGCAGTGGTTGAAGAATTGAGTAAAGAAAAGCCTCTCTCTATCGAGTCTTGCGTACTACTTAATAAACAACATGATCGCAAAGTAGAAGGTTTTGACGTTGATTTTGTTGGTATTGATGTCGCGGACCGTTATGTCTACGGTTGTGGTATGGATTTTCATGGTTACCTGCGTCATCTACCGGGTATCTACGCCATTAAAGAAGACAAAGTCTAAATCTTCGTATTTGAATTTTAAAAAAGCATCCGATTTGGATGCTTTTTTAATGCCTAACTATACTGTTTGTTAAATATAGTCAGTGAAAAGTAATATCGAACCATCACGCACTGCTGATATCTATTTTTTTTGCTTGCTGTGCCTGCGCAGACAGAGGCGACAAAAAATTGATATCAGCAATACCATAGCGTTTTTAGTATATTTTGATTATCTATACGAGGCAACTAAAACTGTAATGCCAAACCTGTATGGCGCTCAGTGGGTGTTTGAACGGCTTTCTCAAAAGCGTGTTTGGTACTATAAATGGTTACCTTTTCTTTAGCACGGGTCACTGCCGTATAGATAAGTTCTTTACTCAGCAATCTTGCATGACTATTGTCAAAAGTAATAGCCACATGATCAAACTCAGAGCCTTGTGATTTATGAATGGTCATCGCATAAGCTGTGGCAATCACTTCTTCATTTAACAAATTGACCGCAATCCCCTGCGTTTTATTTTCAAAGAAAACCTCTAATCGACTTCTTTCATCGCCTGTCTGCAAGCAAAAACCAATATCACCATTAAACAATCCAAGCTCATAGTTATTTTGCAGCACCATAACAGGACGACCATGGAACCATGTGTTTTGACCCAGTGGTAACTTGAGCTCAGCAAGATGCCATTGAGTGAGAATATTATTAATGTAGTGATCGCCCCACTCACCATTATGACCAGCAGTTAATATTCTAAATTGGTTGAATATTTTCATTAATGAAGCAATGGTGTTTTTAACGGTTTCTGGCATGGATTTTTCGATCGGACTTTCTAACAGAGTTCTTACTTTGTTCTGGTATGTTTGGTAATTCAAATTTAGTTCTGAGATAATTTTATTATTGCTTAGGCTATTTTTTGTCTTGCTGTTTTGAAGCACTTCTGTTTGTAGGGTGTTTACGTTATTAACATACTGAAAACTTAGCGCGTTATCTTGATTTAATAACTGCCAAATAACTTGGGTATCTGTCTCTGTTTTATTAATTTGATAAGCAAGCTTGCCAATCCCCGAGTCTGCCGTAAATCGACGGCTCTCTGTCAGCTCTGCATGAATGGATTGCAATAGTGGAATACGGCATAAATCCGCCAATACAGCGCCTGCATCGACCGCTGCTAACTGGTTCGCATCGCCTAATAATATCAACCTTGCACCAGGCTTTACCGCACTGACAAGATAATTCGCTAGCTCCACCCCAAGCATTGATGCCTCATCAACGATTATAATATCTTCGCCAAGCGGGTTATGGGCATCGTAACGCGGTCTACCCGTCCGACCAATACCTAACAAGCGATGTATCGTTTTTGCTTCTTGCAACTGTAGCTCAACACCAGCTGTGTCTAACGCCGCCTGCAGCGACTCTTGCATGCGCTGTGCTGCCTTACCCGTTGGCGCGGCTAACGCTAGACTGGCGCTATCAGTGCTGAATCTAATACTTTTATGTTCACCATCCCTACTCTCTGCGGCCTGTTGCAGCGCGATGACTAACTGAGCAACGGTATAGGTTTTACCTGTGCCGGGACCACCTGTAATAATACTAAAGGCGTTGTTATTAGCGACATTAATCGCCTTCACTTGGTGCTCATGAAGGTTTTCAGGTATTGCTATTTGTAAAGGGCTGACTTGCTGATTCAGAATGTTATTGATATTTTTTGCTAAGTTGAACTCGGCTTGCCAAGCTCGATGCAACCAAAAAGTGATGGAGGTATTTTGCTCATCAGCCTCTTGGTTATTAATAAGCCGATAAATAATAGGTTGATTACTTTTGCTTAGGCTATTTTTATTAGTGTTACACTGAGTATTGGTGTCAACATCGGCGAATAACGTATGCTTATGAAGTGACTGAACGAAAGATTCAAAGTCGCTATTTTTCAACAACTGATATAGCGTAGTCACCATATCAAAGCGTTTATCTAACACCTCTTTTTCATGATTACTGAGTGTTAGCTGTGCCCATAGTTGAGATTGCTTGTTAAACAGAGTTTCTAACAAGACAAATAGCGACGTCTCAGGTGTAGCATCATCTTCTGATTGGCTGTCTACTTGAGTATCGATTAGCGCAAGGATTGGCATTGCTAACACCTCTAACAATTGCTGCTGCCACACATGTAGCGTCACTAACTCGCCATTGATATGACCTTGTCGCGGTGTTTCATTCGCAGCCGATTCAATGGTTAAAACGGTATGCCCTTCTTCCAAATGAGTCGCCAACATAACGAATAAGGCGCTAAATAACCCACTGTCTTCAGTTTTGTCTATTTTGGCGCTACCATCATCAGTATCAGAATTATCATCGATTGTGTTATAGGCTACCTGCGTCTGCTGACGGCGTAGCAAAATATAATTACTGAGGTTACTAGCCCAGCTCTCTTGTAAGCTTATATCCGCCCTGCTCTTATTATTATTCATAGATTATTGCTCATCGTATGCTTGTCTCTTTTTAGATTTGGTTAAAAGGTATAACAATGTTCATGCAGTCAATCATTACTCAAAATCTGTCAATCTGGTCTGCCAAACAACGTATCTAGTGCTTTAATAAAATCGATGGGTATATCCCAAGTGACTAATCCATAGGAGCTGTTAATCTTTAATTCGCTACCGTCCGACTTATTAGCATTTTGTGACTCATTCGAGGCGGCTTTAACGTTCGGATCATATACGCCGCGTAAAAAGACATATTCAACAGCACCCAAGTATTTATCTTCATTGCCTGCATAATTACTGATTCGCATAGCTAGGAATCGATGCAAAGCCACTTGGTAAATCGCTGCTTGTAACCAATATCCCGCCTTGGACATTGCTTGCTTGAGCGTGTTTTCATCATAATCACTTAGGCTATTTCCTAAAAAATTACTCTTGTAATCGACGACGTAATACATGCCAGCATGCTCATACACCAAGTCAATTTCACCGCGTAGATAACGATACAAATACGCTTTGTTTTGCGCAACCAGCGTGACATGTTTGTCGGTCTCATCAGGCAAATACTGCTGAAAGAGTCTAGTAATATCTTGTGCCTTAAAGTTCTCTGATAGCCCCATATTAAACTCTAATTCAGCAAATCGTTGACCTGCATCAATAGAGCGCAAAGGTTGCTTGGAGGCCAATAATGGCGCATCTAAGACCTCTTCAATCCAGTCCATCAACGCCTCATGTTTGCTAGCGTCTACTGAGTTAAGATTAAATGAATCAGTATTAACGTCATTACCTTGCTCTTGCGTCTTTGCTTGCAATCGACGGCTTTGGGTTTCAGCACTGCTATACACCAGCGGCAGCTGATAACTACTGATGGCTCTATCGATAACTTGAGACCACTGCGCTTTATTGTTGAAATCAATTTTTTCAAATATCTCATGCAAAAATGTACCGGCATTAGCGCCTTTGACAAAAGTAAAACGGATATCATCTTCTGACTTGAGATTTAGCTCACCGGCTTGTTCAAGAGAGTCGTTATTATGCAGTGATGGTACAGCCGAAATTGAAGCTTCTGGCATATCGATGTCTATCGCATCATCAATACGCTCATCCATCACCGCCATTGTCTGTGTTGATTCATCTAGCTGACGCGCCAAAGCGGTAAAGCTGGTCTTGGCCCACCCATAAAAATAGTTGGTTTTCATAACTTCTGAAAAATCATCATACTTAATAGGCTCTGTTTTAGGTCTAATCAAATTAGGCGATTCATTTTCCGTTAATGCGCCTGCTTTAGCGGTAGCACGGTTATTGTTATAGAACTCATTAACTTCATGCCCTCTGAGCATACCTATGATACCTTTGAGTCTATCAGGCAATTCAAACTTTGGCTCTTCGGAGTCAAACCAATAAAACACTGGCTTTAAGTCAAACCCTGTTTTATTACTAGGATCTCGTAGCACGACATAAAGCTGCTCACTGGCCCGAGTAAATGCCACATAGCCAAGCCGCCGTATCTCATCAAAACCTTCTTGCGTCTCGATATTGGTATAGTAATCCTCGACAGTAGCAGAACCCTGTACAGGAGAGAAACGGCGCTGATTTCCCATTGCTTGATTATCTATCGACTGCTGCACTAACGCTGAAGGCGCTTGCTGTGCGTTATACAGATACAGCCCATAGTCTTCCTTATTGCCTGACTTCCTACTGGCATCGCCCATGCCTAGCACATAGACAATGGGGAACTCGAGCCCTTTTGACTTATGAATGGTCATCAGCTGCACACCAGATTCTGTCGGTAGCGGATATTGCTTGGCCCAATCACTACTGGGCGCTGCATCTATGTGTTGTCTAAACCATGCCAATAGCTCATGCTCACCCATGCCAATACCATACTGCGCCATAATATCCATCACATGACGCAAATCCATGATATGACGATCGCCTTCTGGATGAGCAGCCAACGCTTGCCAAACGCCTTGCGGCTGCATTGGATTCTTATCTAACAAGTAATGTAGTGCCGATAGTATGCCAAAGTGCTGCCAACGCTGCGCCCCTTCCTTTAGATAAGTAATAAAGTCTTGATAGCTTTTTTTATTATCAGTAGCTGCTGTATTTTTAGAATTAAAGCTATTTGAATCGGAGCTTAGCGCGGTATTGCTGCCCTCGACTATTCCTGACTCATGATCCGTCATCATGGCTTTGATATTTTTAATACTCAGACCATACAGATGACTGGTCAATACTCGATTAATCATATCATGACGATAGGGATATAACATGGCGCTTAGTAGTGCTGCCACATCTTCTGCCATAATCGTCTCAAAGATGCTGACATCACTGGTGGTCAAGGTCGGCACATTGAGCTTTACTAGCTCGTCTTCCACCCGTTTTAAATCTTTTTTGGCACGTGCCAGCACGCCGATATCGCTCGGCTGAATCGGTTTGCCTTTTAATGTCTGACCACTGTTAAGCAAAGTGGCTATATGGCGCGCAGTGATTTCATGCTCATCGTACTCAAGCTCTTTATCTTTGTCATAAGGTAAGTACAATAAGCTCACTGACTGAGCAGAGAGCACCTCTGTGACCAACACGTTGTCCAGCTTATCTGACTCATTAAACCAAGACAGCTGATTGTCCATTTTTTCAGCTTTGATGTGCTGGTAATAAATACCTGTGCCTAATTGAGCTAATTTATTCTCACCAGTGGTTGCATCAGCCATGCCGAACCAGCAGTTCAATGCGTTAATCACATCAGCATTTGAACGACGATTGATATCGAGTGTCCATAGGGCACTTTTATCAAACTGAGCTTTCATATAGTTATAGTTGGCCACATCGCCACCACGAAACCCATAAATGGCCTGCTTGGGGTCACCAACCAATAGCAAAAACTCCTGACTGGATTTTTTAGTGCTAGATTGTTTACGTTTGTTTTTTGGCAAATAAATACTTTCAATCATAATGGCTTGCTCGCCATTGATATCTTGCGATTCATCAATCAATGCCACAGGATAGTGGTGACGAATATAACGTGCCAGCTTCTCTCCTTGCCGACCAGTTAATGCTTGATTTAAGCGTACCATTTGCAGATTAAAGGTGGTCTCGCCGCGCTCTTCTAATATAACGGGCAGTCTGTCACGTACCGCCAGCACGATATGACGGTTAAGATTGGCTAATACCAATAAAATATGCTGATTTAAGCCGTCAACCATATCTAAGAGAGCCATTAACTTACTAATGGTCTCTAGCTCAAATAGGGTCTGATGCTCTTTTTCTTTATTTTTATTAAAATTCTTAATCTTGCCGTCTTCATTAGGATATCTGGAATCCTGCAATGCGGTAAGAATCTTGTTTTCACGTTCATTTAAATAATTGGTAAATGCCAGCTGATGTTCTATTATCTTTTGATGCACCTCAATAAGGGCATCAAATTGGTTGGTTAAGTTAGAACGCCCATTAAACCCTTGAGCTTTTCTATAATCAGGATTTAAATAAGGCTGGATATCTGCTAAATCTAGCTGAGAAAACTCCTTGATTAGCTTTTCATATGCAACAAAGTCAAAGCTTTTCTCATGTCTTATCTCATCAATAGGTGCTGAAATAAAGTTAAGCGAGCGAGTCACATACTTCTTATGATCACTAACGGCAGTCAATTTGCCTTGCTGATCCATCAATGCATACAGCTTTGGCTCCTCGTGATACAACCTGCTTTGGAACTGACGCAGCTCATCATGAATGATACTGTCAGTCACCTGCTCAATACTGCTGTCTTCAATAATACCCATGCCTTGCTGATGACCCGTCTCGCTACTATATTCCGTCAGCCATTTTTGCGCCAAGCTATCGAGCGTACCTACGAATAGCTTATCCAACGTCGTTAGCACCAGCGCGGTACGCCTAATAGCTTCTGTCATTGGATAGCTGTAGACATGATCCAATAAATAACCAATTAAATGCAGGTTAATAGGATCTTTCATGATGCCATCTAAGCGCGCATATTTTGCCTGATTGACTAGCCAATCTTCACGATATTTTTTTGCTTGTTTACGTTTATCAGCGGTAGCTTGCTTATCAGTAGCAAGGTCTTGATTTAGCTGGTCAGTTTTCTCTGCCTCAGCGTTTGAGGCAGCACTTGAGTTATCTGCTTGTCTATCCTTATCACTCTCAGGCATGACTTGTAATATGTTCGGGTATAAACTCTCTTTATTATTAGTATCAGCACTTAGGCTATTAACCCACTGCAATAATTGATAGAAATCTACCAAACGGTCATGAATACGCTGACGCATTTCAGCTGCGGCAGCGCGAGTAAAGGTCGTGGCGATGATTTGCTCTGGCGCACGCCGCGCTTCAATCAGCAGACGCAGCACGATACCAGTCAATGTCCACGTTTTGCCAGTACCAGCTGAGGCTTCAATTAAATGCTTGCCTGTTAGAGCAACATCAACTGCTGGTATTACATCCGCTTTTTGATCAGATATAGGATTGGCGTGAGGCAGCTCATCCGAGTACTCATCGAATAAATATGGTTGCGTAGACTGTGTAGAAAGGTCACTGATACTGGTTGGGTCGGTAAAGTCTGTCATATGGGCGCATACTTTTAATTATTATTTATTAGAGCAAGAGAGCAGCAATTGATTATTCTAAATAACTAGAATGAATTGAAGACACGCTCTAATTAGCCATCCAAGTCAATCAACGCATCAAACATTGGCTCATATAATGGTCGCGCCAAGGTAGTCAACGCTGCCGATAATGCTTTGAACGCGTCTTGATCACGCAGTACATATTGCCAAATGGCATGCTGCGAGCACGTATCGTATACCGTGTCTACATTATAGTTAGGTCTTAGCCAGTCTGAGAAATCTGCACGTTTTGGCCAATAACTACTGCCTTCACTTTCTTCAGACTTTAAGTACTTATCAAGGTAATTGAGTGCATATTCTGGCAATAACGTAATGGGTACTTGACCGACTAGCTTGCCAAAAATCGCCCATTTCATCAGCTCTATCACAGCGTTTTCATAAACAATGGGACTTAGTTTAAAGGCGATTATTTTGTCATATTTTTTGACTTGCGAGCTAGGCTTATTAAAGCGCCAAATACTCACACCATCATTTAGAGCCACTTGCTCAGCAGTGGTACGTCTGGCCACCTGCCAATACAAGTGCGATAACCAAAATTTGAGTAAATGCCTAGGGCTAGCAGAGTTGGGCAGTATATTTAACCATTGCTTGGGTGATTGCTCAGCATAGGTCTTACCTGCCTGCAGATGTGTGTGGCGGGCATGCGCATCTGGCGGCACTGATGATGGTGGTAATGATACTGATGCTAATATTGGCACCGAGCCTTTTATCTTAATAATCTTCGGCAACAGCTTGAGCAGTGTTTCCATACCCTCTATATCTGTCTGGTTGCTTGATTCGCTATTGGTGCTATTCAACAGTTTTGCCAACTCTATCTGAACAGGGTGTTCGGTGATTGGTGTCAGTAGCTGTAATAATGTAGCGCTATCTGCTCCACCTTCGTTAATAATACTACTCTCATCAAAGCCATTAGCCATTAACTGCTCTTTGAACTCTAGACATTGCTGTTGCAGCTTTTGTTGTTGATTGGGTAGCGTGGTTTGACGAGCCACACCAGCTGGCATGATTTTTTGGTACATTAAGGTTTGAGTTTCGCTGTCATCAGTCGTATTGGCAATAGTCTCATCAGTAACCAACTGTTTAATCAAATGCGCTTTAATTTGATAGGTCGTCAAGCTGTCTAAAAATAGCGGCTCTTGCTGCGACAGCGCTTCTTCACCTTGCACCACATGCACCTTTTGAGTACGCAAAAACGCTTTGGCAGGATGGCGCACTTGGTACGCCAATACTCCTTCAACGTCTATCTCTCCAATATTAAATATGCTATCAGATACCGCTTGGGTAAGCGCATCTATCATGCTACCGACATCGCTAGCATCAACAACTGTATCTAGCGCTAGCATTTCATCCAATGCAGACAAGGTTTGATTGTCTACTCGACCTAACTGACCCAAGCCTTGACCAAGCATCTTAGCGATTGACTCATATTGTGATTTTGTGGGTAAGCTCACCAGTTGCGCATGCTCACTAGATACTCGCCCTTTTAAAGTATGAAACACTGCCTGCCAAAGCGGCGCAGGCGGAAACTGCTTTTTTTGCGCCAGTTTGGTTTTGCGCATGGCTTTATTTAATAAAGTATCCAGCTCATCCATCATATCGACAGGGCTGGAATCCTGAGCATTGACGTTGGCATTGTTATTGCCATCAATATCAATAGACGCTTGCTCAAAAATATCATTGCCTTCAATTTCTGTTTCAAACAGACTCTCATGAAAAGGCAGTGCAGGATGCTCAGTCACTAGCCACTGCTTAATCAATTTAGGCAAATAGCGCTTGAGAGTCTCGGTGGTAGGATCAATACTCTCTGATAATGTTGCTAAGTCTTCAAGCGAGTTCACCTGCCACTGTACTTCACCTTGCAAGAACTGTAGCAATTCGCTCACTGGGTTGGCTGGCAGGTGCTCATGAGTGTCCGTCAGACTTTGACCGTTGTAAAACATCCAGCAAGCACTACGCGCACACAGCAGCGCATCTAAAAATGCACCATTGTCATCGTCTTCGCTGACTCTGTCACCGCGACGTGAATTGGTCGCTTTCATCAAATCATAGCGGTTATCACGATCACGCGCAGGAAACTCAGAGAGATCCATATTGAGCATCACCACCAACTCAAAAGGCACGTTTCTTAGCGCACCAAACCGACCAAAGGTAATCACCCCAGTCGGCTCCGCACTGACCTGCTGGCTTTCAAGCTCGTTTTCAATACTGTCTAGCATAAAGCTCAGCTTTAGTGGCAACTGCTCCACACCTGCCAGCTTTTGCTCTACTTCTCTATTGTCGCTATCGCTACTGGCGTACTGTCTATAGTGACGATTGGCTCGCAAGCTAGATTTAAAGCCGTTCATTGCGTTGTAGATGGCACGCATGGTACGCGTTTGATCCACATCACCAAAGTAGCGATGTATCACTTGTCTCTCAATCTGATCGAGCCAATCTTCCGCTTTCATTTTTTGTGTATGGTCATTGCGTCGTGCGACCAAGCCAGTATAAATGCGGCAAAGCGCTTCAACGATCAACGCATCATTTAGGCTCACTTGCGGCAATGGCAAGGTCATTTCTGGTAATGCAGTACTTGGCCATTCATCTTCATTTAAAGGGTATAAACAATCGCTCAACTCAGCCTCTGGCATCACTAAGCCTAATGTTAATCTGTCTAACGCTTGCGCAAAGCTAAAGCGGTAGTCGTAATCATTGCTATCCAAAGTTTGCTTAAGATGCCGCTCATCAAACCCGCGGATAAAGCCTGCCTCTACCAGCAAATCACAGCCACGGCTCATTTGTTCATGAGTCAGCCCAAAACTTTCAAACAAAGGTGGCAGCATCAACCAATCTAAGACTTCAGCCGCTTCAAAACGGGCACTATGGCTGCCTAATAATTTATAAAAACCAATAATCGCGTCCCATAGCTGCCGAATATCGGCATCAACAACCCCAGTTACCTTGGCGGGCAAAGTCAAACCATCCTGACCTTTACCATTGACAAAGATAGAGCCAATCAGCGCATGATGACGCTCAACATCGGGTAGTAACACCACAATGTCAGAGATATGGCGTTTTTTCTCACCCGCTTTGACAGATTCATTTAACCAGCGCCCAATCATGATACGCAACACTTCAAGCTGGCGCTGCAAACTATGGCACGAATGAATGCTTAGGCTATTATCTTGCGAAGAGATTGCCCAAAAACGATCCTTCTCAAAACGCTTATTCTCCAACGCCTCATCGTCATACCAAGCCGTCTCTTGTTTATCTCCATCAAGGCTCGGCGCTATTTGCTGACTCACTGCTTGCGAGACTGTAGCGGCCGTTGCTTGTTGGGTCGATTGCTCATCAAGCATTAAAACGTCATTTTGCAAACGTCTTAATAAGCTTGGACTATTTTGCGTAGCTTGAGAACTGTTAGCCTCCTCATAGGCTCTGTCATCAACACTAGTCCCAAACTCATCATTCCAATCATTATCTAAACCATCATCGCTAATATCGCCAACATCGAAGCTATCTTGCCACTCTACTATTTCTTCTTGGTACTGCTCATTGCCCGACAAATTAGCAAGCATGGCAAAGGTATCGCGCGACTGCTTGCCCAAACGCGACAGTAAACTGTGACCATAATCCCGTAAAAACACACTTTCAGGATTGATGATTTGTTGACGCTGTAACCAAGATTTATCGACGATATCGGCCCAAAACAGCTTTGATGGATTGTAATGCAATAGCGTGATATTCATGTACTTCGATAAGCGCTGCAAAAAGTCAAGCTCAGTCTGTGGCAGCTGCTGAATGGTAAAAATACGCAATACTTTAGGCAATTGAGCGCGCTCGTTGGCCTTGTTATCCTTTAAAGCCGACCAGAATACCTCTTCGAGTGCCACCCGATGTAGATGAACATCAGCAAATAAGTGCGACCATAAGAAGCGCTGGGCAGCTTCCAACTCGACATAATGCTCAACCAACCATTCAGGCGTGCCACGCGCATATTTATCAAAGCGTAGTGACAATGCATCTTTATCCGCTATTAATTCATCCACATTCAGAGGTTTGTTATATGACCATAGCGCCAACCAATCCTCACGATGGGTTAAGTAGCGGTTAAACACTCTTGCCAAATCACTTGCCAGCTGCCAAATACGGGCGTCTTGTTGCGCCTTGTCTTTTGTCATGTTCTGTTTTAAATTGTCTTGTCCTAAATTACCTTGTTGAGCACCTTCATGCGGCTCATCAATCAAAGACGCTAATAATGGGTTAACCGGATGCTTTTCATCGGCAACAATCACCTCTTGGTAATAGGTTAAATACCCAAACAAGCGCCATTGCATCACTGTGGGCGACAGCACCGCCACTTCTGGTACATTCAAGGTTGCCGCTTCAGGATTTTGAGCCAATAAATACGTATTATGACGGGTTAACACATCCTGCATGAGTGTCCACTGATACTGACCCCAAAACTTAGTACGCACCAACGTGCTAATTCCAGCACGGCTAGCAATGGTTTTGTCCAACCAATCGCCCAATACCATTGAAGGTACAATGACAATAAAAGGCTCAAAAACAGGCTGATCCTTAGACTGATATTGCACAAGCAGTTGATTGACAAGGTTTTCGGTACGGTGTGACTGAATTATTTTAAACATAGAAGGGCAATCTGATTGAAGTGATAAAAGAATAAGGGGGTTAATAGATAACACAGGGTTAAAATAGCGCACCAACGTTAATGATAAAAGCTTTGAGTACAATAACAATGCCACAAACGATACTCATCAATCCATGTTTGGCAGTCGTTACTGAGTAATATTTCTGCTAGCATAATCATAGTAAATCAATTGAAAGTAGTTATAATTAATAGCTGATATAACCACCAATCGCATCACCCGATTAGTGTGCCATTGTTCCCAGTGGTTTACCAGTTTATAAACCAAGGATGACATAGCCTGCGACAACGGATGTCGCTGATTTTTTAAATGAGCTTCTTAACGACGAGACAACTTAATCTTATGCCCCTGCGCCCTATCGATGCCCTCTTTATCCACCTTGAACGACGTGTCTATGTAGTCTACTATCGAGGGGAATTATGGCAATTGCCTCGTATGAAAATTGATGAGCTATCGTGGCAGCGTAGGCAACCTTATCAAGGTTCCCCCGATGC
Organism: Psychrobacter sp. TB67; assembly: GCF_000511065.1. Taxonomy (NCBI): domain Bacteria; kingdom Pseudomonadati; phylum Pseudomonadota; class Gammaproteobacteria; order Moraxellales; family Moraxellaceae; genus Psychrobacter; species Psychrobacter sp. TB67. The sequence continues at coordinate 2,346 of NZ_AYYA01000064.1, read as the reverse complement.
CTTGTATCTAAGTCGTCATCAAGCTATCCAAGATCCAGTGTTGGCACAAAAGCTGCGAACACTAAACTTGCCTATGGCAGTACGCGGCATTACACTACCACGCTTCGAAGCATGGTGGGAGAGCCACGGTTTTGACTGGTTAAAAGACCAATTAACAATAGGTGAATCCCCATTAGCCGCGCATACTACGACAAGCACGACTACAAATAGCGAAACCAGATCTATTGCGCCGCAAGACAGTACATCAACCTCAGCCAATAATGATAATAGCGCTGAGCAGAACAGCAGTACGCAAACTCAAGAATCTAAAAAAGTAAGTAAGCAAAACGATAGCATTCAAGCAACAGAAAAAACGGATGTTTTCGCTGAAATGCTAGCGGATTTGGTCGAGGAAGTATTGTATAAATAGCTTAGTTTTTAGCAGCAATGTTAGCCGAAAAGTTATGTGCTATAGGTCATTTAAGCCTAAATCAAATACACCAAAATAAGAACGATAATCTATGAAAGACTATAAACTGCTATTGGCTGGCCTGCTTTTGCTACTGCTGATGATACTCATCGCCGTTTTTACTTGGTTGTGGAGTAGCAACCGTAAAAACATGGATCCACTGCCTATTTTGGCAAGCGAGAGTGAGACGATAGCAGAAGCCACTGATGAGGATGCCGATACTAGCGCTGATCGTACCTTGTATTTGCAAATACAAGACAGTCTACAAATACCATTAGACCATGTAATCACAAGTTTCGAATCCCGCTATCCTCATGTGCAAGTTTTCACAAATTATGTCAATTCTACAGCACTATTAACTTTGCCAAATAACAATCATAATGGCAATGAGAGTGCGCCTGTTGTCACTCATGCCGACATAATTATTGCTGATAATATCTTACCAAGCGAGCGCCTACTACCCTTACAAACCAAGCTTAAAGATGCTCAAGACAAGCGCAATCAGAGCAATATTGATACTGATAATGCCAATCAAGATAGTGATGCTAGCCTGAATGTAAGTGATCTGTTTAGCGAAGCAGACATTGCTACAAATACATCAGACAATGCCGAAGCGCGTCGTCTGAGTTCTTTTAGCTATGCCTTGAAAGATGAGCATGCGCTTGATGGTGTTATCCTGACGCATAATACTGTGGCGATTAATTTTCGTAACTTTTTGCTCTCAAGTACGGGGCAAGACATATTAAAAAAATATGATTATTACAATATCGAAGGTTATAAAAACAGTGTTGACGATTTATTTAGGCCTACCTCACAAGCCAAAAAACCATTAGGCGACAATGGAGAAGATGTCGCTGATGCACTTAGTAATGGCGAGTAAGGATAAAGTGCTTCTATTTATCTTTTGTTTATTGCTTTTATGCCTACTTTTTTCTACAATGTCCCTCCATAATGCGCCTATAGCTCAACAGGATAGAGCAGTTGCCTCCTAAGCGATCGATCCGAGTTCGAGTCTTGGTGGGCGCACCATATAATATACCCATATAACCCCGTATCGCCCCAATCATAAGGCTTTCGGGGTTTTTTAATGCCTCATACGTACCCATTCCCACCCATAAATAACCATTGCATACTGTATTAATTACAGTATTCTATACAGTAAGAGCGATTATACTGCTTAGATTAACACACCAAGTGCAACGCTAATTAATATTATAGAACGCCTGCATAGGCGTTTTAAACCCTAAGCGTTTTCTTGGTCTGTTATTTAGTTTGTTCTCAATGTCCTGCATCTCATCATCAGAGACTTGTCTAAAGTCACAGCCTTTAGGCAGATACTCTCTGATCAAGCCGTTGGTATTTTCGTTGGTTCCTCGCTGCCATGACGCATAAGCATCGGCAAAGAAGAAAGAGCTAAAGAGCTTTTGTTTCACCTTTTTATGCTGAGCAAACTCTTTACCATTGTCAGAGGTAATGGTCTTAACCTGCAACCTCACTGGCTTTAAGAGCTCTATCATTGCCTCTGATACTTGCTGTGCCGTTTTATTATCCACACGTTTCATCTTCAGCAGCCCTGTTTTACGTTCAACGAGCGTGACAATCGCTTGCTTGTGATGCTGACCGATAATGGTATCCGCCTCCCAGTCGCCAATCCGCGTGCGCGCATCAACGATGGAGGGGCGCTCATGGATAGAGACTCTGTCATTAATACGACCACGAGTCTCAGCAGTTAAACGCTGCCGATAAGGCTTGGCTTTACGTCTGAGACACTGCCATAACCTGCCGCCCTTACGCTTGTTTGTCCATATATAGCGATAAATGCTCATATGACTGAGTCCACCATGAACACCTGCTATTTGCTGGGGACTCCAGTTCTCTTTAAGCTTGTCTGTGACCCA
>NZ_AYYA01000063.1:0-5224 GCF_000511065.1 Psychrobacter sp. TB67 | reverse complement strand
GATGGTGACCACCATGATCCCGTCTGTGGACAAGGTTTACCTGACTCGCAGCGTAAGCGTTTTGGTGCGACATTATGGCTACCACCACCACTATCCGCGATACGCTCAACCAACATCCATGTGACAGGCGCCATGCCGACAGCTTGCATGGTTTCTGGATCATAACCGACGTAAGCTTCATTTGCTAACATCCCATCTAATAATACTTGAGCACTGGCATCTTCTCTACTAGGCACATAAATACCTGCAACAGGAACAACCTCATCTAACTCAACGCTATATTTAGGGTTGAGACGATAAACAGGCCACGATTCGGGTGGGTTAAGTGGTCCTCGAGATTCAGTACTATAATTTTCTATTAAATCACCAATACGCCAACCAAAATAACTGGTTATTTTTAGATTAAAGGCACGTAAGCTTGCCTCTGTTTCCCATTTATCGTAATCCAGTTGTTGCTGCTCTGGCATCCAGTCGATATCGTAATCCATACTAATAGCCCGAAAGTCACTCTCTACATTACCGCCATAGCCTATTGCTGCTAAGTCCCCTTTTAACAGCTCTTGATAACCGACGTTAAGACTATCCAAAGTATCACGTAGGTTTGGCAATACGCGCTCGCCCCAGACGATATCAGGTTGTCTGTTAATAGGACGCGTACGATAATCAAAGGGTAAATCATTGACGAATAGCTCAAGCGCGTATTCAGCGGCTTCTAGCATAGTTGCAAAGGCATCACGCATCTCTTTAAAGTAGGCGGGTGAACTATAGCGCTCTAGTAGGTAAATCTCTTGCGGTCTTATAATGTAGTTGTTCATTGCTTATTCACTTATACCAGTTTTGTTTGAGGGTTGGTACGCCAACCATATCTGTGTTTTCCAAACCTTTTATATCACTACCATAGCCCCATCCTGTTTTTCTGCGTGGTTGTACTATTGCTTTTATCAAATCTTTTGGGTCAAGTACAATCTGTATGCCACCACCTTCCAGTACGTACATAGCACCGCGTCCATTAGCAGTCTGAACTTTACCTTTGCTATCTTTAAGTACTTGACTGGCGGTTTTACCTTCCCATACCCTCATACCACCTTTGGGCACAATATACTGAACGACCTCACCGTTACTGTTCCAGCTCGCCCATACGGCAAAGCGTCTACGCCAGTCTTCTCTTTTTTTAAGTTTTATATATTCTGATTTCCTCATCCAACATATACTGTTATCATTACTCGTAGGGTCGACGACACGATAGAGTACTGTATTTTCTTTTAGCTTTACTGCCTTCATAGTATTAAATGTTTTAAACTTTCCCTTTAATGGTCCTGTGCCTGTATTAGAAATATTTGGATAATCTTTAGGTATTTCATAACATTTTGGTAGTTCAGGATATTTAACATTCCTAGTGACATCTACCCATCTAGGTGTACTGTTTTTTATAAGTTGCACTTCACCATCGGTATGCACTCTTCTAAAATTCGCGATGTTTGTCAGATTAGTAACTGCTTTATAGCCTCCTTCAGTGTCTAGTCGTATGGCTAAACGTTCCAGAAAGTCTTGTACGGGTGCTAAAAATTCACCGAGACGCTTGTTAGCGCGATTTCTTATATTTACCACTATTTTAAGCATATCGCCTGCTTGTTTACCGATACCTTTACTGCCGTATTTTTGGACAAATTCGACAGTCTCCTTCAAATAGCCGATATGCTCATCAAATACAGCGAAAATTTGCTTCGTATTAACTTGTGCTTTTACTTTGCGCAGTTCCTTAGCTGACCATCTATAGATATTAGTGGCCCCTTCTTTACTAATTAGCTTTTTAACTGCAGGGCTTCCTATAAACCTATTAATCCCCTTGATACCTTGTTCAATAGCAGGTTCAACTGTTTTATAAATTAAACTGCCTGAAAATTTTCCAGCTTTAGATAAAGGTCTCATCATGAAGCGTCTAACAGGGGCAAGTAGTACTTTAAATATTCCCTTAAATAGCGACCCTAAAACTGGAAACAGACCGATTAAGGTCAAGATTAGACCCACCCACGCCCAAGGGTTACTATCGTCTTCGTTTATTTTTTTGCAGTTAGCACAAATATCTCGAATATCACAGATCTGGTCTACAAATGGAATCATAGAAACGACAGTACCAGTAACGACTTGAGCAGTAGAAGGTTCCGATGCAAAATCACCTTGTATGACTATCCAAAGCCAATCGGCAATATCATTTGCCGTTTCCTTACCCTTTTGTAATGCTGTGTTAACAGGTGCACTGAACCATGCAAGTGCATTTGAAAGTTTTTTTTCTTTAGATGATAAAAAGCCCATTTTTATACCTTATTATTCTTTAAAACTGTTAGCAGCTTCTAAAACTTTAAGAAACGACTCAGGAGTAGGGTCTTCAAAGCCCTTGTCTTCATATTCAACACGGTTGGCTTCTTCGGGCACATTATTGTGATGTGCTTCACCTTTCCTATCGAGTCTTCCTTTAATAACTTGACCACCATCAAAGAATATTTTGTAGCCCACATCTGGTATACCTTCACCATCAACTCCTAAAAGTTTAAGACCAATCCAGTTTTCCATTTCTACAGATGGTAAATAAGGCAGTTCTGTTTTAACTCCACCCCCGCTACCCCAATCCACCTTACTCGCCTTATAGCCCACCTGAGCAGGTGTAATAAAGGTCACATTGCCACCTGATATTTCAATGCCGCTGCCCGCAGCTTTTAACGTCAACGTATCAGGCGCGATGATATTAATACTGTCTCGGCTATGAATACGCAGTACTTGCTCACTATCAAGGCGCATCTCATTCTGATGGGCTTGTATGGTGATATCACCATGAGCGGCGGTATGGGTTTGGGCTTTATTACTGTAATAATGAATATCGCCTGACACCAACTGATTCATCTGGGTTTGGCTGTGATGATGAGTGTTGTCTGTCGCATGCGAATGAGTGTTCTTAGTACTGGTATGTTGGCTGTGCTGTCCGCTTAGCATGGCGAGATGACGCTGGGAGTCGATAAGCAGGTTAGCCTGTTGCCATTGACCGGACTCGCTAAGACTACTATCGTTGTTGTCTTTGCTAAACTCGGCAAATGGGGTTTGCGCATCTTTATTATCGCCTTGCTTATTATTGCTACTGCCTTCTAGTCCGACTGGCTGATGGGTGCCAGCTAACTGCGCGTAGGCTTGTTGATGCTGATCGGCGGTTTGTAGTTTGCTATGACTGCTGTGATTCATATGCTGCTTTAATTGACTGTCAGCTTGATGGCTGCTGATGTGTATGCCTGTACTACCTTGCACATTAGCGGCAGCTTGGGTCTCAATACTGATGCCTTGCCCTCTTGCTTGACCGCGAGTGTGGTCGCTATGCTGATAGAAATGACCAATGGTGAGACTGCTCTGGTAGCTTGTGCTATAGACATTGATCTGTGGACTATTTGGATGGGTGTCAAACATCAGCTGATTGTAGCCATTCGCTAGACTGTCTTTGGTGGCGTCCCCTGTACGACTTGAGTCGATACTTTGGGTTTTGATGCCATCTATCGCATGAACATGACTTTGATTGATAAACCATGCGGGGCTAGTGGCGTCTATATGGTCCGAATCGCTAGTCAGACTATTGTGCTGAGCATCAGCATTACCTTGGCCATTATGAGTACTGCCGATGATGATGGGATGGGTGATGTCGCCACCGATGAAGTCGATCAGGACGTGTTGCCCATGACGCAGGGGATGGGTTTGTCCCATGTGGTCGGCGACTAAGTGACTGGCAATGGGTACCCAGTGGGCGTCATCACTACTGCTGTCGCTATTTTGTTCGCCCCCTTGTTCATTCTGCCAATGATAATGGATATGAGCGCGATGATTACGGTCATGAGTAATAGCACTGCTATCGGTGTCAATAATACTGGCACTCATGAGACCCGTCAGACTCGGATGCGGTTGCCCAAGTGTAGCAAGCTGTTCCCCATAGGGAATATGGTAATGGTGCGGAAACGGTAGATAGCAAGCGCTGATGTGATGGACGTTGTCATCATTGTCATCATCATTTTCATGGTCGGTATTTGGCTGTAAAGTAATGGGATCAAAGGGCGCAGCGCCGAGCCAATCTGCTGGTATATGATTGTTAATGTACTGATGAATAGAGACGAGACTGATCGGATCAATCAAATAAGGGTTGCCATCGATATAGTGGCTACTGGGCAGATTCAGATGACGGATATTGCCGGTTAAGCTGCCTAGATTGGCCAGCTGCTGTGCGTGCTGCTGATAGCGGGTGGCAAGTGCGGTGAGTCCATCATCGTTTAAATAACTATGACTGTGCAAAAAGCGCTGATGCGTGCTGCTTGATGAGTCGATAGGTTGCTCGCTACTGCTACTGCCGGTATAGGTACTCATCAAGCGACTGTCATAACGATGTAGGTCGCTTTGCTGAGTATGCTGGGCAATACGGGGGCGAATCGCAGTGATGCGGTCTTGTCTATCAGCAAGGTTGGCAGGGTTTTGACTTAAGGTGCTTTGAATGTCATTGGCATCAGGGCGCAGTATTTCGCCATTATGAGGAAGTAACACTAGCGTGTGACTATCCACTTCATGACGGTAATAACCTGTAATACCGTAAAGGGTGAGATACTGCGTTAAGTAAGCGAGATCGGTTTGGTTGTATTGGACGCTATGCTGTATATGGTAATCGCTGGCGCTACTTAAGCGCTCGTCAATCTCAACGTTCATATCGTACGAGCTTATGATTTGAGTGATGAGCTCACTGAGACTGAGATGGTGGTGACGGCGGTTATGACTGTTTAGGCGTAGTTGGCTAAGAGCAGGTTCGCAGATGATGCGGTAGGCGGCCATACCGCGCCAGTATTCCATCGGACACTAAACTTTGCACGATTCAATCTTCTCTACTACGCCTTTAATAATCATCCAAATAGCCTAAAAAAAGCGCATAAAACAACCCAATAATACTAAGTATAAATAAGGTGTGTAATATCCAAATAATGCGCCAGCGCCATAGAAACCATTTGCTTTGATTGTTTATGACTTTAATACGATACGGATTTATATTGGGGTCTATGTAAGGATTGGGTTTGTTCTGTGGGTATTGCAAATGCTCATATTGCGGTTCATTGATGATGTTGCGACCTTTAGATTGTATCCAGCCGCCACCTAATTTGACGTAGGCTTGTAGTACTAGTAGTGGAATGTACCACGGCCATACTCTAAAGTT
>NZ_AYYA01000062.1:0-3674 GCF_000511065.1 Psychrobacter sp. TB67 | reverse complement strand
ATGATAGGCGCGGAAAGATAGCGAACCGCTGTGATATCAATGACCGTCCCAGTATCATTGAAGCGCGCAGTCGTATGGGCGATTATGAAGGGGATACGGTGGTTGGTCGTGGACATCAAGGTGTGCTTGTCACTCTAGTGGATAGAACAACTCGAGAGACTAAGATCAAAGCGCTACCCAATCGCAAGGCAGTAGCCGTCACACAAGCTTGTATTGGCATGCTAAAAGGTGAACAGGCGTTAAGTATCACCTTTGATAACGGTAAAGAGTTTGCTGACCATGAAACGATGGCAACAGCGTTGAAGGCTGATATTTATTTTGCTCAGCCTTATCATTCTTGGGAGCGTGGAACGAATGAGAATACCAATGGGTTAATTCGTCAGTTTCTACCGAAGTCAATGCGTCTGGATAACCTATGCATGCACTTAGTTCAGTCGATTGAAGACAGTTTAAATAATCGACCTAGAAAGGTGCTAGGGTTTAGAACACCTCTTGAGGTAAAATCTAGCTTCGGGTGCGTTGCACTTCAATGTTGAATCCAAGTTATAAAGACAGATTAACCTTTCCAATTATAGCGGTATCTATGTTAGGTTTTGCTGGTATCCTCGTTATCGTACAACCAAAACAGATCAATTCAGGGGCAGTTTTTGCGCTTATAGTAGCGGTAACCATGGCGATAAACAATCTCTTAGTTCGTAAACTTCCACAAAATCATTCTGTCTATCAAACGCTACTTTTGACCAATTTATTAGGAATCCCGTTCGCGCTTGGGTTGGCTATTTGGGAGGGACAGCCATTTGACTGGCACTCATTGATTACGGCCGCCAGTTCAAATGTATTTATTTTGATTTATGCGGGTATATGCGTACAGGTGTACCGACACATTGAAGCGTACAAAGTCTCTAGTGCGGAATACTCAGGTTTACTAGGAGCGGTGGTGGTCGGAATCATATGGTTTAACGAAGTACCAAATATGACTTTGTTAATAGGTTCTGCGCTGATTATCCTACCTTTGATATGGCTTGCTACTCTTGAATCTATGAGGTTTAGACAAAAAACTGGGTAGGATAATAGCTTTTAAAACCTAATCAAGCTGATGTGCCATAAATAATAAGAAATAATAAAAGTTATGAATAAGACTAAAATGTTATTTAACGTTTACATCGGTTCATGTTTGACGAAACTGTAGATTACTTGTTAAGCACTATAATAAGTCGGTTGCATGATTAAAAACTTCCAAGTTGGTTCTTATGTATCTAATAGTATCGTGTCTATAAAAAAGACAAACTGTTATTTAAAATACCTCAACTATTCAGCTGTTAGCCCTGCTTTAACACCCGATAAACCGTAGCCACCCCAACACCAACCGCCTTAGCAATCTCCTCTTTCGTCATATTGTTTTGACTGGCCAACTCTCTAATACGATTATGTTTCACTGTATTGGCTTTCTTACCTGTGGGCTTATAACCACTATTCGCTAACCCCTGCTTGATACGCTCTCTACGCTTGTCGTTATCAAGCTTTGCCATTGTGGCTAGTAAGTCGATCAACATATCGTTGATCACCTTGAGAATATCCCCGGTCATACCCTCACTGACTGTATGCGTCGTTGGTATATCGGCCACCACCAATCGCAAGCCCTTGTCTTTGATGCGCTGCTTTAGAATTGCAAAATCATCTTGAGATAGCCGGCTTAATCTATCCACGCTTTCAACCAGCAGAATATCGCCTTCTTCAGCATCATTGAGTAACAGAGTGAGTGCTGGTCTATCAAGCTTAGTACCACTGAAATGCTCTACGTACTCAACATGGTTATCATCATAGCTTTGGCTAAAGCTAATCAAGTCAGACAAGGCTCTCTTAGCGTCTTGATCCTTAGTGCTGGCTCTCACATAAATACGAACGGTCATAACGCCACCTATATTATTTAGACTTAATAATCAATGTTTATTGATAATAATAAGATATTACTATCATTTAACATTAATAACAAGCCTAATGATAGATATATTATCGTTTAGAGGTTTTATTTTTTAGGTATAGTGCAATGGGAAGATAGAACTAAGACAATTAAAGAGCTGATTAAAGAACTCCAAAGTTTTGGGGATCAAAACTTGATTGTTATGATAACTAATGATGAAGGTGAAACATTTAACTCGGTAAAGTTGGTTAGCAAAGGGTTTGTAGCTAATAAAGATGATCCTGATAAATATAAGAAAGTTTATTGTGCTTTATACTTCTAAGCTTTAAGACCATCTAAGACAGTTAGTTAGTTTTTTTAATCCCTAAACCCATGAAAATCGGTTGGGGGGGGGTGATTTTTTTGCCGTGTGCAGAGAAAAGCAAGTCAAAGATTTTTTTACTAGCTGCTTTAGCGATAATCATTATTTAAGATAATCTCGTTAAAGCAGCTATGACCTAACCTTTAAATGTTAAAAGTTAAGGGTAAATTTGAAAAATTAAGGAGTTAAAATGACTTTACGACATTCTTCTTCACGCTTTTCGAAAATTTCATAACCTTTAGCAGCGTCAGACAAATTCATACGGTGAGTAATAATAGCTTCAGGTGATAAATCACCATTTTCAATATACTCTAATAATTGTGGTAAATACTTGTGTACATGGGTTTGGCCCATTTTGAAAGTAAGCCCCTTATCAAAAGCGTCACCAAATAAGAAACCATGAATGGGTCCTGCATACACACCAGGAACACTAACGACCCCGCCACGACGCACAGCTGCAATACATTGACGTAAAGCTGCACCACTTGACCCTTCAATTTTCAAATTGGTCATTATTGTTTCTAGCATACTGCCTTTGGCTTCAAAGCCAATCGCATCAATAACGCCGTCAACGCCACGATGCCCTTTGGTCTGTTCAATGATGAACTCAGCAGCATCTACCTTATCGAAATTAACCGGAATAGCCCCGTACGTATCTTTGGCATACTGCAAACGGTAGTCATTATGATCTACCACGAAGATCTGCTCAGCGCCTAACATTTTGGCACAAGCTGCTGATAACAACCCCACAGGACCCGCACCATAAATAGCTACGGTTGAACCTTTAGTAATATTGGCATTAGTCACGGCCTGCCAAGCAGTTGGTAAAATATCTGATAAAAATAAAACCTTCTCATCTGACAGTGAGCCATTTACTTTGAACGGATTAAAATTACCTTTAGGAACCCGTACAAATTCTGCTTGTCCACCAGGAATCCCACCATATAAATGGCTAAAACCAAATAAAGCAGCCGGTGGCGGAATTATTTTTTTATTAATAGCAGCGCCTGGGCCTGTATTTGTAGTCTCACAAGCGGACATTAGGTCATGCTGACAGAAAAAGCAGTTACCACATGCAATAACAAAAGGAATAACAACTCTATCGCCTTTTTTAACAGCAGTGACTTCAGATCCTACTTCTTCAACCACACCCATAAACTCATGACCGAAAATATCGCCTTCCTCAGTTGCAGGCATTTTGCCACGATATAAGTGTAAATCTGAGCCACAAATTGCAGTTGCAGTCACACGTAAAATAACATCATCTTTTTCTTGCAGTTTAGGCTCTGGGACATTGTCCACTCGCACATCTTTAGCACCGTGGTAAGTTAAAGCACGCATAATTTCTCCAATTAAGTAAAGCTTGCAAAATCTCGATAAACCAATAATCTG
>NZ_AYYA01000061.1:0-6676 GCF_000511065.1 Psychrobacter sp. TB67 | reverse complement strand
TGTAGTGGCATAATAAAATTGGACAGCTTCTAAGAGGTTATAATAACCCAAAGAAGGAAACTAGTATGACCAACAATCGCAATCAATATACCCGAGAATTCAAGCTTGAAGCCATCAGCTTAGTGACTGAGCATAAGCGTAAAATACCTGATGTAGCAAGCTCACTTGGCATTGGCAAATCCACCCTGCAGAAATGGCTGAGTCAGTATCGACAAGAAACGAATGGCCAAGCACCTAAAGTCGGCAACGCTTTAACGGATGAACAGCGCGAGCTACAAGAATTGCGTAAGCAGGTTAAGCGACTCACTATGGAGCGCGACATATTAAAAAAGGCTTCTGCTCTGCTGGCCTTGGACAGCCTGAACGGCTATCGCTGATAAGCAAGCTTGCAGAGCAAGACAAAAGCGTCAGTAAACGCCGACTATGTGACTTATTTGGCATCATTAAAAGCAGCTACTACTATGGCACACAGACTAAGCCTATCGATATTGAACGTGTCAAACTCAAAGCCTTGATACGTCAAATATTCAATGACTCCAAACAATCAGCTGGGGCTCGCACCATTGTCGCCATCCTGTGGAATGAGCACAGTATTAGGCTAACGCGTTACTTAGCTGCCAAGATTATGAAGCAAATGAAACTGGTCAGTTGCCAGCTCAAGACCCACAAATACAAGCACGCTGATCAGGAACATAAAACCCATGACAACCTTTTAAAACGCAGATTTAGCCCAACGGCGCCCAACCAAGTCTGGACGGGCGATGTCACTTATATTCGCATTAAAGGCGGCTGGTGTTACCTAGCCGTTGTTTTAGACCTGTACGCCCGTCGTGTGGTGGGCTTTAGTGTCTCAGACTCACCCGATAGTATTCTGACAGGTAACGCTCTGAAAATGGCGTATCAGACGAGACTCAAACCAAGTGGTGTGTTATTTCACTCAGATCAGGGCACGCATTACACCAGTAAGAAATTTGCTGAATCAATCGATGATTGCGACGGTATGACACAGAGTATGAGCCGTCGTGGAAATTGTTGGGATAACGCCCCAACTGAGCGCTTCTTTAGAAGCTTCAAAACAGAGTGGATGCCAAAGGGCGGTTATGAGAATATCGCTGAGGCTAAAAGTGCCATTAGTGATTATATCTGGGGCTACTATCAAACCGTGAGACCGCACACTTTCAACAATTATTTAACACCAGCTGAAACAGAAAGACGTTACTTTAATCAAAACCTCTTATCAGGTGTCCTAAATTAGTTGACCACTACAACCCTGCTACTTTGGAGTCACAGCATGAGTCATAAAGTGGTCTTAAAAGCAGACAACCTACACAAGCATTACCCAGTATCACAAGGATTGGGCAAGCCTAAAGCTTATGTTAAAGCCCTAAATGGTGTCTCGTTTGAGCTTGAAGCGGGCAAGACGCTGGCGGTCGTTGGTGAGTCAGGCTGTGGTAAATCAACGCTTGCCCGCCAGTTGACCCTCATTGAAGAGCCCACTGACGGCGAGTTATTTATCAACGATGAAGCAACGACCGGTTATAGTAGAAAAGCATTAAAAGAGTTGCGTACCGAAATCCAGATGGTATTCCAAAACCCTTATGGCAGCCTAAACCCGCGTCATACGATTGGTTATCAATTGACTGAGCCTTTAGATATTCATACCAAGCTATCTAAAGAAGAAAAGCGCGACAAAATAAACGAGATGATGAGGCATGTCGGTCTACGTCCCGAACATGCGGGCCGTTATCCACATATGTTTTCAGGTGGACAACGCCAACGTATCGCCCTCGCCCGCGCGATGATGCTTAATCCTAAAATTGTCGTCGCTGATGAGCCAACCTCAGCGCTCGATGTGTCGATTCAAGCACAAGTATTGAATCTATTTATGGATTTGCAAGACGAATATCATACTGCGTACGTTTTTATCTCGCACAACTTATCAGTAGTACGCCATGTCGCCGATGATGTGATGGTGATGTACTTAGGTCAGGCCGTCGAACACGGGCCTAAGGAAGCGATTTATAATGCCCCAAAGCACCCTTATACCATTGCTTTATTGGCCGCAGCACCAACTGTGAGTGGTCATAAAAATGATTTAACCCTACATGGTGAGCTGCCAAGTCCGCTTAATCCGCCAAGTGGCTGCGCCCTGCACAAGCGCTGTCCTTATGCCAAACCACAATGCAGTGAAATAGAGCCGCAACTGCGCGAATGGGACGGTCGATTGGTCGCTTGTTTACGATTGGAGGAGATTTATGGGTGAAGTAGCTATGGGTTGATCACATCTAATTAACGTTCACCACACCGCGACATTTAGGAAACTGACTACAACCATAAAATACTTGCCCTTCGCGCGCGCCTTTTTTTGCCACCCGTTCAATCATTTCACTATGACATCTTGGGCAAGCGGGAATGTTATCGGACATATCAGAAAAAACTAGGGCGTCGTCGACTTGCTCGATAATAGAAGACTCCTTAGTAGAAGACTCCTTGATTTTAGGCTCTGATTCCAAAACCTCAAATGGGGTAATAAAGACAGAGTCATCATTTTTCATTTGAAAGCTAGGCTGCACATTGCTAGAGGGAACAATCGATGTCTGACCTTGTTCAACTTCCGTTTGACCAGACCATCGAAGTACTTCTCTGCTTTTAACAGCAGTTTTTATTTCTGGTGCAGCTTTAGCTTTAGCAACTAATTTACTTTTTGGCTTATCGGTTGGCTGCTTATTTGAGTTGCCATGCTTGTTTTTTAGATAGGCTTTATGCTGACTGTTAGTTTTCCAAGATTTGCTAAATCTATTACTTTCAATTTGCTCAACTATAGATTTGACTTCTTCATCGGTTAATAATTTATCCTGCTTTTTCTTAACATAAGACGCCATCCCATTAGTCAAGACATGCTCTGGCAGCTCATCACGAGTCTTAAGCTCACATTCACCGATAAAAGCAATCATCGAGTGAAAATAGCTCATCTCTAATTCTAATAAATCAGCTAGCGTTTTAATATGTAGATAATTCTGCCGTAGTGGATTCTGAAACTTATATTTGCGTCCATTTGGGAAGGCTTGTGTCCACTGTCTTTGCTTCTCATTACCGAATATCCAGCCTTTATAGTTTTTGGTTTCGATGACGAAGATGCCATAGATAGAGACGATGACATGGTCAATCTGGGTGCTGCCACCATTCGGTAGCGGTAAAGTGACATTGTTCAGGCGATGATAAACGTCTTTCTCAAGCTTTAGCCACATGGCTACGTTGATGACGGTCTCGCCTAAGATGCCTTTGAAAGTGGACATGAGGGACATTGATTATTTACTCTATTCTTGATTGATGACATTTTATAACTTACGATCATCTGTTTTCTGGTTTAATGATTATTAAATTGAGTAAGTTTGCAAAAAACATGACAACTTTCTCAGTTCTGAGTAGGTGTCACCCCTCATAACATACTGACTTAGATTTGGAGAAAGTATCATGAAAACAATGATGAAACGAGCCACCCTTCTTGCCGCTCTTATCTTTTCTATAGGAGGAGTACAGGCTGAAACCCGTGTAATCATGTTAGGAACAGGTACGCCTTTTCCTAGTGCCGAGCGTGCTGGATCGGGGATTGCAGTCATTCATAATGGTGAAGCCTATTTATTCGATGCAGGACACGGTACTGTACAACGTGCGATCCAAGCTTGGAAAACCATGGATGCCCCTGAATTAAACCCTCCGATGATCAAAAATGTATTTCTATCGCATCTACATAGTGATCATACTATGGACTATTCAGAACTGGCTGCCACCATGTGGTGGAGACGTGAGGCGCGACTGAATGCTTATGGCCCAAAAGGTTTGCAAGATATGACCAATGGTTACTATGATATGCAAAAAACAGATATCTCTTTGCGCACTGACGGCATTCAGCCTATTGATGATAAGACTATGTATCGGGTAGCGGTAAATGAGATTCCCAAGGACGGCATTATTTTTAATAAGAATGATGTTACCGTAGAGGCCTTTAGCGTTGACCATGGTGATATAGAGCCTGCCTATGGCTATAAAATAACCACTCCTGATAAGTCCATCATCTTTTCTGGCGATACGTCTTACAGTGAAAACCTTATTAAAAAATCAAAAGGCGCAGATATTCTGATCCATGAAGTTGTCAGCGAGGAAGGTTGGAACGCGTTGCCTTCAGATTGGAAAGCTTATCATGGTGCAGCCCATACCTTGACCAGTGAGCTGGCAAAGGTAGCTAATAAAGCAAAGCCTGATTTGTTGGTGTTAACCCATATACTGCACTTCGGCGCTCCTATTGAAACCGCTTATTCAGAGGTTAAGGAGCTTTACGACGGAGAGGTGGTATTAGCGAAAGATCTTGATGAATATTAGGCATTATTAATGATTTGAAACGAAGTCGTAGAGTACGCTAAGTGTACTCTACGAAAAAACATAGCTTAAAAAAATCATCCCATTGGTACTTCCATTACCAACAATTGAGCATTGGCAATCACATCCATCTTAAACTTATCAGTCTCGGTAATACCCAATCCATCACGAGGCTGTAAGACATTATCATCAATGATCACGCTACCCGAAATTACAAATACGTAAACGCCATTGCTAGAATCATTTAACGTATAGGTTTTGGTCACGCCTTTCTCAAACTCTCCCACGTTAAACCACCCGTTTTGATGAATCCACACGCCAGCATCATCCGCATTTGGTGAGAGTACTTGGGCGAACTCATTGCGGTTCAATAAATCTATGATACTGACCTGCTGATAGCGCGGTGTTACATCCTTTTTGTCTGGCTCAAGCCAAATTTGTAGAAACTTAACGGGTATCTCCGAGCTGGCATTGCTCTCAGAATGCACCACCCCTGTACCTGCGGACATTATCTGAATCTCACCACTATTGATGACACTTTCATTACCTATATTGTCTTTGTGCAAGAGCGTACCTGACAACGGGATACTGACAATCTCCATATTACGGTGTGAGTGTGAACTTAAGCCATGACCACCCTCGATATGATCATCATTAATCACCTTGAGGACGCCGAACCCTACCCGCGCGCGATCGTAGTAGTCGGCAAAGCTAAAGGTATGCTTGCTCTTGAACCAACCGTGATGCGAGCCGCCGCGCTTATTTGCTGGATGATGGATAGTTTTCATCATGAGTCCTCGTTTGGTTTTACTGGCTGAAAAACTCTATTCCATATTTTATTTCATAAAAAAGAGCTGCCAGAATGATCCAACAACTCTTCTATCAAGATGACTATTCTAAGCAACTACTTAATAATTAACTACCTAAAATGACAGTTCTATCCAACCGTTATTTACCACATACCACGGCGATGATTCTTCACCCAGCGATGCATACCCAAAGTATTAAGCGTTTTCATATTGTTAAAGCCGGTCCAGCTTTGTACCTCTGGGCTAAACTCAACATTGCGATATAACTGATCCCAGCTTTGTCCAGCGCGCTCAAGAGTCAATACTTGCTTGTGCAAATCAACCATATAATCGCGTAGGGCTACTTGCTCAGCTTTGGTCGCTGGAGTGTAGTGACCGATATTGTAGTGGCATAATAAAATTGGACAGCTTATAAGAGATACCATCTTAAAAAAGCCAAATCAAGTGCTAATTAGCTCAACTCTTGCTTGGTAAGGTTGCTGATGTTTAACCACGCCGAAACAAATATGCACAAGCTTACGCATCGCCGCACAGACAGCCTGCATTTTGCACTTACCGTTAGCAAGCAGTCGCTCATACTGCGCCTTAATGTCGGGATTATGCTTAATGGCGACTAGCGCCGGCATATACAATTTAGCTCTTACGGCACTTGAGCCATTCTTTGCTAAGCGAGACTTGCCCTTAAATAGCCCTGATTCACTATGCTTGGGAACTAGACCTAAAAAGGCTGCCATTTGCGACGCTTGACTAAACTGCTTATTATGCATCAGCGACATCATCTGCTTTGAGACAACAGGGCCGACGCCTTTAATAGTTTGTAGCAGATATTGGTCTTGCTTTAAATTGGGATGACCATCGATATGGTCATCAATATCACCATTGAGCTTAACAATGGCGGCTTGCAAAGAGACTATCATCTGCTCAATAGACGCTTTAACGATAGGAGCGGTGTCTGTGGCCTCCGTTTTTTCCAATCGATTCAGCTCACGTTGTAAGTCTTCTTGTAGCGCGTCTAAGCGCGACAGTAAAGACTTGAGGTGACGCGCCTCTGCTGGCGGCGGTGTCCACAATTTAGGCTTAGCACTATAGGTGTAGCGGGCTAATAACATACTATCTTTCTTATCCGTCTTGTTGCGACTTCCTAAACTAGCAGCATAGCTTTTGACGTAAGCAGGATTGATGATGCTAACGTTAAGCTTTTTATCAAATAGGTAGTAGGCGATGTTCTCGTGATAGACGCCTGTAGCTTCAAGGGTTATGTGGATGTTGTTTAAGTCATCAGTAATGTTAGCAATTAGCCAGTTGATAAGAGCAGCATAGTCACTGTGATCATTTTTAAAGACTTTAGTTTTGAATTTTAGTTTGTCAGTGTCTTTGAGCCATGCAATATCTAGCTTATTTTTACTAACGTCTATGCCTATATAATGTGTCATCTTATTGTCTTCCCTTGTTTATGCAGTGTCACTCATGGCATCTGATAAGATGTCGAG
>NZ_AYYA01000060.1:0-40945 GCF_000511065.1 Psychrobacter sp. TB67 | reverse complement strand
AGAGATACCATCTTAAAAAAGCCAAATCAAGTGCTAATTAGCTCAACTCTTGCTTGGTAAGGTTGCTGATGTTTAACCACGCCGAAACAAATATGCACAAGCTTACGCATCGCCGCACAGACAGCCTGCATTTTGCACTTACCGTTAGCAAGCAGTCGCTCATACTGCGCCTTAATGTCGGGATTATGCTTAATGGCGACTAGCGCCGGCATATACAATTTAGCTCTTACGGCACTTGAGCCATTCTTTGCTAAGCGAGACTTGCCCTTAAATAGCCCTGATTCACTATGCTTGGGAACTAGACCTAAAAAGGCTGCCATTTGCGACGCTTGACTAAACTGCTTATTATGCATCAGCGACATCATCTGCTTTGAGACAACAGGGCCGACGCCTTTAATAGTTTGTAGCAGATATTGGTCTTGCTTTAAATTGGGATGACCATCGATATGGTCATCAATATCACCATTGAGCTTAACAATGGCGGCTTGCAAAGAGACTATCATCTGCTCAATAGACGCTTTAACGATAGGAGCGGTGTCTGTGGCCTCCGTTTTTTCCAATCGATTCAGCTCACGTTGTAAGTCTTCTTGTAGCGCGTCTAAGCGCGACAGTAAAGACTTGAGGTGACGCGCCTCTGCTGGCGGCGGTGTCCACAATTTAGGCTTAGCACTATAGGTGTAGCGGGCTAATAACATACTATCTTTCTTATCCGTCTTGTTGCGACTTCCTAAACTAGCAGCATAGCTTTTGACGTAAGCAGGATTGATGATGCTAACGTTAAGCTTTTTATCAAATAGGTAGTAGGCGATGTTCTCGTGATAGACGCCTGTAGCTTCAAGGGTTATGTGGATGTTGTTTAAGTCATCAGTAATGTTAGCAATTAGCCAGTTGATAAGAGCAGCATAGTCACTGTGATCATTTTTAAAGACTTTAGTTTTGAATTTTAGTTTGTCAGTGTCTTTGAGCCATGCAATATCTAGCTTATTTTTACTAACGTCTATGCCTATATAATGTGTCATCTTATTGTCTTCCCTTGTTTATGCAGTGTCACTCATGGCATCTGATAAGATGTCGAGGCACTTGGATACCATTCAGAATATTAAGATGATAGGATGAGCATTGGGCATAATCTCTTACACAGTGTCTAGGCACTAAGGTTATACTCATACTCTCAATGCTCATGAATAACTGCTTTATTTTATCAACTTTCATCGATAGTATTAAGCGATTATTCAAGATACAAGGTTATAGCTATCCCACAAATCAATGATCAGCTTTTTGCCTTTAGCGAGGCTTAGCTGAATAGTAGATTTAAGGCTTTTCTTGCCTGACTGACGGGTTGTTAGGTGCTTAATGGCGGTCTTTTTAAACGGAATCCAGCCCAAGCTTCTTCTCTTGGCTTTTGGGTTATTGGTACGCCAGTTGAGTTTGGCTTTTTTAAACTGTTTACGGGATTTAGCGTGAACCTCACTGATCGCTTGCAAGGTTTGACTGTGCAGATTCAGGTATTCACCCGCCCCTTTAGTATAAGCGGCCAAGTCATAGGCTGAAAAGAATTTGCCCGTGCGCTGTAAATGTTTAAAACTTAGCTCATTGACGTAGTTCCAGACAAAGTTGACTGCCCCAGCTAAGATATTGAGCTGAGTGGCGTGTTTGTCTTTGATGCGTAGTTTGAGCGTTTTCATGGAGTAATTATGATCTCAATGCAGTTGGGTATCAAGGGGTTCGCCATACTGGGCGACAACGACTGACGCCTGATATCCACGCCCTAGAAGGACGTGGTTTTACGGCGTTAGATGATAAAATAGACGAATTACCGCCACTAACTGCTAAGCAGCAAGCAGATTCAGAGCATCTAGCCACGCTTAGCGATGACGACATTGATTTATCGGACATTCCAGAAGTCACCGACTGGTCAGGCGCGATCCGTGGCAGTATCAAATTTCAAGCGTTGTCTACGGAAACCAGTGTCATTAGCCCAAGTATCCTTGCCAAATTCAAGGACAGAGCTAAGCAAACAGGCGGTAACTATCAAGACATGATCAACGATGCCCTAGAAGAATACCTAACCGATCACTAGGCATTAAATAACAAGCACATGACCTCAAGATTACTTGGGGTTTTTTTACATTCTATATTGTAGTATGTTGTATATTGTAGTATATTATATACAACATACTACAATATACTATTAAGGGATACAAAATCATGGCACTCACGATACAAGATATTCATGCAGCAGCAGACCAATTACAAGAGCAAGGGGTTAAGCCGACACTGGCAGAGGTGCGTAAGGCGCTAGGCGGTGGATCATTCACGACTATCAGTGATGCGATGCAAAGCTGGAAGCGAGAACAGCAAGAAGAGCAAGAGCTACAGCAAGTAGACTTACCTAGTGGTATCACAGAACGCTTGCACACGCTTGGGGCTGATATGTGGCAGACGGCTATTGATATGGCTAATGATAGATTGTCTAAAGAGCGTGAAGCTTTAGAGGTGGTTAAGATCAAGGCACAAGCAGAGATGGACGAAGCGCAAGAAGCGGTTAAGACCTTGGAGGGGGAACAAGCGGATTTACTACAGCAACTGGACGAGGTGACCGGCACTGCGGAAACAGCAACTAAAAGCGCACAGCAAGCCACAGCTGACCATGACGCTACCAAACAGACGCTATTAGATACTAGGCATGAATTAGAGCTTGAACGCACTAAGGCTAAGACCGCGCAATCACAGCTTGCAGAGGTGAGTAATGCATTAGATAAGCAATCTATAGAGCTGACTAGCAGTCTTGGTGAGGTAGCCACGCTTAAAGCCACAGCTGATAGTGATAAGGCAGAGATTGCACGTTTAAAGATTGAACTTAAAAATACTAAGTCAGAGCTAAAGGCAGTCACCACTGAGCGGAATGATATACAAACGGCTACCGCAGAGATCAAAGGAGAGTTAAAGGCAGTCACCGCTGAACGTGACAAGCTATCAGGACTTAATAATCAGCTGACTCAAACTCAGGCTAAGCTTGAAGCCGAGCATAGCGTATTGAATAAACAATATAGCGAGCTATCAAGCCGTCATTTATCAAAGCAGGAACAAGTGACTCTGTTACAAGATCAACTTAAGAAAGCACAAGATGCTCTAATACTTATTCAAAACAAAGATAATACTTTGGATGCTGACTAAATAAAAGTATTCGAGGTTTCAGTTTAATTAGGATTTCAAGATAAAGAACAGTTATAAGTTTGGGAGGTAGTTTACCCAAGGCATAGATCTCGTTCTATTCACACTAAGCTTATGAATCAACCATGACAATATCGACTCACTGAATAAGTGACTGCTGTATAATAACTATTCTAAATTTTTCTCTGGACTCTTATAGTATATAGCCTAGTGGGCTATATACTACTTAAATTAGCCTAAGTGAGTTTATGCTGATTTTGGAGCCTTGAGCAGATTTCAAGGAACACTCACCCTAAAGCAGTTATGAGTATAATAAAAACACTCACAAACACTTTAGTGCATTCCTTGGATTTGATGTGATTAGTCATGCCGACTTCATCGCCCATCGCGTCATCAAGACCGTATCACTGTATCAAGCTACGGCTGTTATGATTACGGCTGATAGCACCGCCTAGACACGCTCATAACCGCTACTGTGCTGTCATACGCTAGCAAGGGCGTTCGCCCAATATACCGCTACGATATGCACAAGTAACCACTCATTGCGTTGCTCTGATCCTTTGTCTAGTCACCCCTGTAGGGAGCTCACCCTTATGTCAAACGCAGTCGTCACCGAGGCCTGCCACCCATTTGACGGGTAACAATTACAGAGAGAGCTGCACGAGGATGTAACGAGCGAATAAGTATACGGTAGGTATATTGATATTGAGCAGACTTTAAGATAAAATGCACTTATACGGGCATTTAATGCTGTTCAAATAACGCACTTCACATGCTTATTTGTTCGTTACAGCGTGTTGACGCACACTGTAACCGTTAATTACATTAAAAACTAAATGCCTCTAGGAGTCAACTCCCAGAGGCATTTTTTTGTTTGACATATAGACTAGGTTTTTAATATCTAGTTCTGCATTAAATTGCTTAGGCTTTTTTTATCATCATTTAGCGTAAGTATTTCAATTATTTTGAAGTTAGCATTTAGTACATACTCACAAGACGTTAAATTTCCAACCATACTAGGGTGGTTTAAGTAGGAGTATAACTTGAAAATTATCTTTACCATTCCTCCACTATCCACTGTACTGATAGCTGGCTGTGCCACAAACTCTGTTTAGACTATATCCTCTGAACAAAGGAATGTAGTCACAACCGTATTAAAACTTAATAGCTCTGCCTAACCACGCTACCAACTCACGGGCAGGAGCCTGACTCAAACACTGTGGACAATTAATATAGGTCATTATACAGTCATTTAAATCAGTCAACATATGCAGTAATAACCCTAAACCAATTATCTTATAGGGCTTTGGTAAAAACAACATGCCCGCATATACTGCCATCGCATAATAAGTATGTAGCGGATGGAAATTAATACTACAACGATTGGGCGAAAAGATAGGTGTCGCTAGAAGATGATCTAAATCAACTAGCATGGTTGCTATTAGGATCAAATAAACTCGCTTATAGTCACTACGAAAAAACATATAGGCGATAATCAACGGCATGCCAAAATGTAGAAAATAATGGATAACGGTTTGACTCATCGATTTTTCCGATTCAAGATAGTTTGTAGTGGCACATCAATCTCAGATAAAACATAAGATATTTTTGTCTTTCGATTGCATGTGAAATATATACATCATACACTCACCTTCTCATTATTATACCTGTCCAAAAAATCACTGGTTGAGATGAGATATAGACTTATTACCATAATAGCTATTTAATAGACTTTATATATTTTTCTTCAAATTAAAATGCAGCAATCTAAATACGGATGAATCATGAGTAATCCAGATAACCACAGTCATCAAGCTCCAAACCCTAAAAATATGAATAAGGCTTTTTATATTGGAATTGGTCTAAATTCTGCATTTACGCTGATTGAGTTCATAGTGGGCTATTCAACTAATTCATTAGCTTTAATCGCAGACGCTAGCCACAACTTAAGTGATGTTGCCAGTTTAATAATCTCGTTAATTGGAATGAAATTAGCACAGAAAGCATCTACTACGCTTTATACCTATGGCTACAAAAAAGCTTCTATAATGGCGTCTCTTATTAACGCCATATTGTTAGTTACAATCGTTATAGGTATTGCGTATGAGGCCTTGGGTCGATTTGATACGATACCGGAAGTTGCAGGAAAAGTTATTATTATTACAGCTCTAATAGGTGTATTTATAAATACTGTTTCTGCTTTTGCATTCTACAAAGGTCAAAAAGACGATATTAATGTCAAAGGTGCTTTCTTGCATCTAATGGTAGATGCATTGGTCTCTGTAGGTGTCGTTATCTCGGGCATTATTATTTACTATACAAGTTGGAATATCGTTGATCCTCTAGTTAGCTTGATTATTTCAGTCGTTATACTGTTATCGACTTGGGGTCTACTAAAAGAGAGTATCAAGCTTGCTATCGACGGAGTACCTCAAAATGTTGATCTCAGTAAAATCACTGCTATCTTAGAGAGCTATAATTTTATTCAAAACTTTCATCATTTACATATCTGGGCTTTGAGTACCACTGAGAATGCTCTTACAGTTCATATTGTACCGAAGACCGATATAACGTTTGAAGAGACTATTACTATGAAAGAAAACATCAAGGAAGATTTGGCGCATCAGAATATACAACATGCAACTATTGAATTTGGTACTAAGGCAGATGACAATCAAAAATCGCGTGCATTAAATGAAAGTATCAACTAAAAGATGATAGACCGTATATAGCTATCTCTTTTTAAGTATGAGGCGCGTGCCTTATGTCAACATAATTTTTTCAATCAGTTCTTATGTGATCAATAGTTTAAAACTTTTATATTTACGTGCGTTAGGACGTTACCTAGAAAAAATAAAAAACTTACGCTGATTAAATTATTATGATTAAGTTTACTATTACCCTCGTCTTCTAAGTGTGGTTAGACCTTTGCCAAAATAGCTTATTAGTAATAACAGGGTTATTATTATCAAGATAGGATAATTTCCCATAAGCATAAAGGGCGTGTTACCAACCCGTGCCTGTATCTCACCACGTAGTACAGTACGCTCAAACTGCGGTGCGCGTTTTACAATACGACCTTTATGGTTAATGATAGCGGTAACACCAGTATTGGTCGCTCGAATAAACCAGCGCCCGTTCTCAAGCGCGCGCATTTGTACCATTTGCAAATGTTGCAATGGTCCTGCTGAAGTGCCAAACCAGGCATCGTTAGAGACGGTCAACAAAAAGTCAGTATCGATGGCATTTTTACGCGTGGTATCTGGATAAGCTACCTCATAACAGATAGCCGTCCCTATATTGTGTTCACGCACCTTTAGCGGTGACTGCTGATCACTACCACGACTATAGCTCTTAATATCCTGACTACCGGCCAAACTTGGGAAAATATCGAGCACGCCTTCAAATGGAATATACTCTCCAAAAGGCACTAGACGCTGCTTCTTGTATAGGCCTTCCGCTTCTACACCTCGAGCAATCACGCTATTGTAAAATGGGGGATACTTATCCGTACTGGCATTGAATGCCGCTTTATCCTTATAAGGGATACCAGTTATCCATGTCGTATTGGTCGCATTGGCCATTTCTATCATTTCACTAATAAAGCCCGCAGCCTCATCCTGAAACATCGGAATAGATGATTCAGGCCACACCACCACATCACGTCCCCACTCAGTGCGCGTTAACTTCGCATAAATCTTTAGCGTTTCTACTTGATATTGCGTCAGCCACTTTATATCTTGTGAAATATTACCTTGAATCAATGACACTGACAGATCAGGTGTGCCCTTAGGTTTTGTCCATTGCGGATTGACCAGCCATAATGATGTGCTAATGGCCAATAACAGTACAGAAACGACGGCATAACTACTGCGCCGAAGCAGTAGCTCTACTAAACTTGCAGCCAATAGTATGGCAACAAAAGAGACGGCAAAAACACCAGCAACGGGTGCTAAGGACGATAACCAATACTCTTCAGTAAACGCATAACCAACAAACAGCCACGGAAAGCCTGTGAATAACCAAGTTTTTAACCATTCTTGTAGCACCCAAAGAGCAGCAAATGAAAAGGGTTGTTTGCCTACCATACGGTTAAAGGCTAGTGCTAAAAATCCATGAAACAGTCCCATACCGAGACCCATCAATCCAATCATAATCAATGCGAGCCACGTTGGAGTATCGCTATAATCATGGATAGCTGTATAGAGCCAAAAGCCGCCGACGCACCATAGCCCCATACCGTAAGCTTCACCGATAATAAAAGCGCGACGACCACTCATATTTGGCACCAACAGCGCATATAAAATCGCTGGTGACACTATTGCTAGCGGCCAGAACCCATAAGGCGATAATGCAAATAAAAAAATAGCCCCTGCAAGCCATGCTGCTACTAGCGTAAGCCATAGCGGTAATTGATTTAAGTGAGTACTCAAACGCTTTTGTAGATTAATAGTAGACAGGCGCATCGCAAATTATCCAAAATTATGAGTTTTGAATTTTTAGTCAAAATCCAAAACTCGGATAGACCTGTTAATACTACAGGCAGCATTTCAAAATGAAAACTGCTTATGATACCAGTCCGCACTGCTCAATGGATAAATTTACGTACTCCGTTTGATGGGTTATTATGCTACATTACCAAACGATATGAAGTGTTACTTGACCTTCTATAGCTCACAATATCTACAGTACATGAGAGAGCACTATGACCCCCTTAAAAATAAAATCCAGTCTTATATTCAATCGTTATCTGTCTAAGGGGTTGCGTAGTACGTTAGTATTACTTGCCGCCTCATCACTATTTGCTTGTAGCCAACCGAGTAGTGGCGTATCTGATGCAAGCACAACATCGGCATCAACTGAAGATGTTTTGGCTGTTCCAAAGACAGCTGAACCAAACGTTATAAATAATTCTATGATGACATCAGTAAGTAAACCAGACTTACTAAAAAACGTCTCAGCTACGGTCTATAAAGATGCCAATTGCGGCTGCTGTAAAGAATGGATAAGTCATGCAGAAGATAATGGTCTAAGTGCAACCGCGCAAGATGTTGCGGACTTAGCCGTATTTAAAGAGCGCTACAGCGTTCCAACTGAGATGCGTTCTTGCCATACTGTAGTCACTACTGATGATTACGTCTTTGAAGGTCATGTACCTGCTAAGTATATGGCGCAGTTCTTAGAAAATCCGCCAGTACAAGCTATGGGTCTTGCCGTACCTGGCATGCCTGTTGGTAGCCCAGGTATGGAGTATCAAAATAAATTCATGCCCTATCAGGTTATGCAGCTCAATAAAGACGGGACGACCCAAGTTTATGCTGATATTGAATCGGTAGAGCAGCAATTATAGTGTGTTAGCAGTTAAGAATACTTTGATTATAGTGTTAGCGTTAAAAGTAAATGAGGCAGGTATAAGACTGTTCTATTGCTTATAAAATGATTCTTCATCAAAAAAATCATTAGCTATTGCGACTTTAAAAGCAAAAATAACTTTGAATTTGTAACTTTTGATGACAATGTAAGCGGATTTATCGGTTATTAACCCTTAAAATAGATAAATAATTAAGGGTTAATACAAGAATATACAGGATGTATCGAAACAATTACGTAATATTACATAAGCCAGTAGGGAATTAACATCTATATTAATATTATAAATTATTATATTATCTTAATAATTAGTTAGACCCTATATAGGGTAATTACTTCATCCAATAAAAAAACGTCTGAGGGTTAAATCTATAATTTAGATTTAACCCTCAGACGTTTTTTTGCTTATAAAACAGTAGAAATTGTTGTCAATTTAGTCAGCTATATTCTGTATATGTTACACAAACTTACATTGTAAAATGTGGAATATTAGCAATTTTTTCAACATCAAAAAAGTATTTTTGGGGTTTTTAAGGGTGATGACAGGCTAAACAGCCTATGCTAAAGTCGGCTTTGTGTTTTGGCCAGCAGCTTGATTTGCAACAGCTTCGTAAGACTTCAATGATGTGCTGTGATCGCCAATAATCATTTTTTATATGAATAATATGCAGCAGAAGTATCAGTCACTATGACGTATATATACTTGAGTTGTTGAAATTTAATTGACTGCGCTGTTGTTGATAACAGACCATTTTGAATTAACCGTAGGTATTAGATTTATGAAACAGGCTTTATTGATTTTGTCAGTACTGGGTATGGGCATAGCACAAACGAGTGGTGCTGCTATCACAATCTCTCAAACAAATAATACCATCACCAATACTTCTGTGGCATCAAACTACGGTTCATCAAAAAACATCTATAGCACTAGCAGTGGTGCTTATGTTTCTAGTAATGACGAAATCAGTCAAGCTATTAGCAACCTAAGTGCGCAGGCTAAGCAAAAAGAGAGTCGGCTTTCATCATTAAACAGCCGCTTATACGCTGAAAAACAACAGCAGCAAGTCAATACAGTTCCTGATAGCAATTCAGCCCCCGCTATCGCTGCTGCTCGTGCTTCACGAGTGGCTCTATCTGGTAGCTCTGGATACTGTGCCCGTTACGTACGTAAAGCACTACAATCAGCAGGTTATGAGTTCACCCCCAATCCTTCAGCCTATCAGTACGCCACTCGTGGCACGCTTGATAAAGCAGGTTTTAGCAAAATCAGTAATGATATGCCAACCCAAGTAGGTGATGTTATTGTCTATGATCGCTCATCAAAGCGTCCACATGGCCATATCCAAATCTTTGATGGCGAAAACTGGATTTCTGATTTCCGTCAGAACAGCATCAGCCCATACAGTGGTGTCTATGCTTATACCACATGGCGTGATTCAAAATACGTGGATGACGCATCCGCATCAGATCGAAATATCTACCTTGCTATGAATGATAAATAAGACCTGATAAGTCAGCACAACATAGTTATTATTTCCTCCAACCCCAGTAGTGATCTTAATATCATTGCTGGGTTTTTTTGTGCTTAACATCAGGGTGTATTTAACCTTTCATGATTTGATCAGTCAGAAATGAACACTACTAATATCATTACTCATGACAAGAATTATCGGCAAGAGCCTTTAATATCCCACATGATACCGCTGGTGCACTACTTGCACATTTCTGGCGCAAAACAGTCAAGTGCTGCTTTAAGTGCATCAGTTCTTCCATTCGTATTTCTACAGCATAAATTTGCTTATCTAGTAAGGAGCTCACATCACCACAGTCTTTATCAGGTTCCTCCCAAAACTCAAGTAAGATTCGTACTTCGTCTAGAGCCATGTCAAGCGTACGGCAGTGTAGGATAAATTGTAGACGCTCAATGTGCTCTTCATTATATAAACGATAATTCCCTGCGCTGCGAGAAGGCTCAGGTAATAAGTGCTCCTTTTCGTAATAGCGAATGGTTTCCACTGTGGCACCTGTGCGTTTAGCGAGCTCACCAATTTTGATTGTCATAATAACCTCTATGATTTAAATAATTAAAGTGGCTGTAAAGACTGGCGCTAGAGAAATTGAATTTACAAAACTGTAGATAGACAACCTTGACTCTAAAGCCACTAGAGGGTTCATAATACCATTATTCAAAGGGTAAATTATTATGAAATATCATATTGAAGGTATGGACTGTGCCAGTTGCATCGGCAAGATTGAAACAGCTTTGAAACGTATGCCTGGGGTTTCTGATGTTGAGCTAAATTTTGCTACAGAAACGCTAGAGCTAAGCTTGGCCCCTGATGCGCCGACTCAGGCTAGTGATATTGAAAAAACCATCAAAAGCCTAGGGTTCGGTATATCTGCCAATACTGGTCAACAAACTGTATCGGCTATTGATATTGACAGCGACAATCAGATGGCTCCGCAGGATAAGCGGTGGTGGCAAACTCAAAAAGGCAAACAGGTTGTTGGTCTCGGTATTTTGATGGGCAGCGCTTATGCACTGTCACTACTGTTCCCCGCTTATGGGATATGGGTGTTTGCCATCGCTGTGATTGTAGGCGTTTTTCCATTTGCACGCAAAGCCTTAGCACTGGCTAAAACAGGTTCATTCTTTTCAATTGAAACGCTGATGTCCGTCGCCGTGCTTGGCGCACTTATCATTGGTGAAGCTGAAGAGGCCGCAGCGGTTGTCTTTTTGTTCTCAATCGGTGAACTGTTTGAGAGTATCGCTGCTGATCGCGCTCGCGCTGGCATCAGAGCCTTATCATCGCTGGTTCCGAAAAGTGCGATTTTACTTGATGCTCAAGGTGGGCAGCGTAACGTTCCAGCGACTTCACTACAAGTGAATGACCTTGTGCTGGTGCGTCCTGGAGATAGGGTATCTGCTGATGGTTCCATTGTTCAAGGTGCGTCCAGCCTTGATGATTCGCCCGTGACGGGAGAGTCTGTTCCTGTTGCCAAGACGATGGGTGACAATGTATTTGCAGGGTCAATTAACATCGATGGTGTGCTCCAAGTGCGCGTAGAAAAGACAGCCGCCGATAACACTATTTCGCGCATTATTGAGCTGGTAGAGCAAGCCCAAGCCTCCAAAGCACCCACTGCCCGTTTTATTGAGAAATTCAGTCGCTATTACACACCGGCAGTGATGGCTATTGCCGCCCTAATTATCATCGTCCCACCGTTAGCCATGGGTGGAGATTGGTCGACTTGGTTGTATCGCGGTCTAGCACTGTTGCTGATTGCCTGTCCCTGTGCTCTTGTACTATCAACACCCGCTGCCATCGCCTCTGGTCTAGCGGTCGGTGCGCGCCGTGGCTTGCTGATCAAAGGCGGTAGTGCTTTAGAAACTATCGGCCAAGTGAAGACGGTCGCTTTTGACAAGACAGGCACTTTAACTGAAGGCAAACCACGCGTGACCGATGTTGTTGCCTTTACACAAGAGGACTCAAGTATTCAAGGTCAGAATTCTCAAGGTCAAGATGAGATATTGGCACTTTTTGCCAGTGTGGAGACTGGTTCTAGTCACCCGCTTGCTGAAGCCATTGTTAGTCATGCTGAAGCTGCTAAAGTGTTCATACCTGTGGCCTTCAATGCTTCTGCAACTGCCGGTAAAGCGGTACACGCAACTGTCGCGGAGCGCGCGCTAGCTATCGGTTCGCCTGTTTACGCAGCCGATGAGGCATTGATTTCATCCACACAACAGGCGCAAATTGAGGCGCTGCAAAATGAGGGTAAGACCGTCTCTGTTCTTTTCGATGAGCAAAACCGTGAAGTGCTTGGATTAATCGCGCTAAGAGACGAATTACGAGACGACGCTCATGAAGGTGTGGCTCAACTTAAAGCGATGGGTGTGCGCTCCGTCATGCTAACAGGCGACAACCGCTTAACCGCTCAAGCACTTGCCAGTAATTTAGACGTGGAATGGGAAGCTGAGCTGTTGCCTGAGGACAAACTGCGCCTGCTTAACGAGATGAAGAACAACCGCAAAATAGCGATGGTTGGTGATGGTATTAACGATGCGCCAGCGCTAGCAACTGCCGATGTTGGCATCGCGATGGGTGGTGGTACCGATGTGGCCATTGAGACGGCCGATATCGCATTATTAAAAAGTCGTGTTACGGACATGGCTCATCTCATCGCACTTTCACGTGCCACCATGCGCAACATTCATCAGAACGTCATTTTCGCTTTAGGTCTCAAAGGCGTCTTTCTGATCACGACCATATTCGGCATTACTGGACTATGGATTGCGGTTCTAGCTGATGCTGGAGCAACAGTGATCGTTACTCTTAATGCGTTACGTTTACTGCGCTTTAAAGGCGCGCCTCCACTGGTAAATCCGCCTAAAGTAGTTAAATAAAACCCTTCGAAATCAATTAAAAACTAGAGATAGCAGCAGATTTCGGGGTGGGTTCTAATAATAAAAATTCCACCGCCACAGTAAACTGCAACCGCATTAGAGTAAATAAGGTTAGACCGTATGTTGATTACAGAATTGGGCTATTTTGCCTTGCTTACCGCTTTTGTACTGGCGTTATTGCAGGTAATTCTGCCAACTATTGGTGTTATTCGTAACCAAGTTGCTTGGCAACGACTAGCCCCTAGCCTAGCTTGGGCACAGTTTGCCGCCATGATAACGTCATTTGGCGCTTTGATAGCAGGTTTTTATTATAATGATTTTAGCCTCAGTTACGTCGCGCAGCATTCTAATACGCTGTTGCCTTGGTACTATAAGTTATCGGCGACATGGGGCGGACACGAGGGCTCTTTGCTGCTATGGATGACCATCATGGCCACATGGTGTGCACTGGTATCATACTTTAGTCGCGGCTTGCCGTTATCAATGCGTGCGCGGGTATTAGTTATTTTGGCCGGTGTACAGTTAATGATGCTAACGATGCTGATATTTACCTCGTCACCGTTTGAGCGTACCTTACCCAATCTAGCGGTCGATGGCGCTGATTTAAATCCTGTCCTACAAGATTTCGGTCTGATTATTCATCCGCCCATGTTATATATGGGCTATGTGGGTATGGTAGTACCTTTTGCATTTTGTATGGCGGCATTGTGGGAAGGGCGTTTAGATGCTGCTTGGACACGCTGGTCACGTCCATGGGCGCTCGCGGCTTGGGGATTTTTGACCATTGGTATTGCACTGGGCTCGTGGTGGGCCTACTACGAGCTTGGCTGGGGCGGTTGGTGGTTTTGGGATCCGGTAGAGAACGCCTCGTTTATGCCTTGGCTTGTCGGCTTAGCATTGCTGCATTCATTAGCAGTCACTGAAAAGCGCGGGGTGTTTAAAGCATGGACCATCATGCTGGCTATTTTCGCCTTTGCCTTAAGCTTGCTTGGCACGTTCCTGGTACGCTCTGGAGTCCTTACCTCAGTGCATTCGTTTGCCGCTGATCCGACGCGTGGTTTGGTCATCTTAGCTATTCTTGGCATTATCATCGGTAGTGGTCTATTAATGTTTGCCGTTCGCGGTTGGCGTTTAACCGTTGAAAGTCAATATCAGCTGATTTCACGTGAGTCCTTTTTAGTGATCAATAACGCCATCATTTTGATTGCAACCTTAGTGGTGCTGCTCGGCACCCTCTATCCTATTATCGCTGATGCCTTTGGTTTAGGACAAGTGTCCGTTGGCCCTCCTTATTTTAATGCATTATTTGTACCTTTAACGTGGCTGTTATTAATAGCTATGGGTATGGGCTCAAATATTCGCTGGAAAAAAGACACCCGTCCACTACTGGGTATAGGCATGGTCATCGCCGTTAGTAGCTTAGTATTAGCCGCCATTATTACTTACTTTGTTAATCCATCGTCTATGCTTAATATTGGTGTGACTTTAGCCGTTAGCTTTTGGGTACTGCTATGGATGGCAGTTGATTTTAAAGATAAAACTAAGAATGCGCCTAATTTTTTTAACGGTTTGCGGCAGTTGCGTCTGAGCTATTGGGGTCAACAGACTGCTCATATTGGCGTATTGGTTGCTGTCATTGGCATAGCCTTTACTAGTAGCTTGAGTATTGAGCGTGACGTAGCAATGGGTATTGGCGATACAGTCAATGTTCAAGGTTACGATTTTGAAGTAACTGAATTTTTTGAAATAAAGGGTAGTAACTTTGATGCAACGCAGGCGCAAGTCGTGGTATCCAAAAACGGTCGTGAAGCGGCGAAACTGAATCCAGAAAAGCGTACTTATATCATTAGCACTATGCCGACCACTGAGGCGGCCATTGATGCTAGCCTAATGCGCGATGTTTATGTCGCACTGGGCGAACCTATTGCCGATGGTAGTAACCAATGGGCATTAAGGATTTATGTAAAACCATTAATTCGCTGGATTTGGTTAGGGGCAATTATCATGGCTCTAGGTGGATTAATTAGCATGCTTGATAAACGATACCGCATCAAAAAAGTTAAAGCTCCATTGCTAGTTACTGGTGATCTGGCTACTGATGGAGTCAATGAGGTAGCTATTGAACAGGCAATCTCAGCATCGACGATGTCGACACTAAAGGAGAAATAAATGACTATGTCGAATAATACTCCTGAGCAAAAAGATAGCCAAAACAGTAAGCAGCGTAACCCAAAGACAATGAAAAAAAAGCAGACGAAGCTATGGTTCTTAATTCCGCTTATCCTCTTTTTTGGTTTGGTAGTTATATTGTACATGCGCTTAGGTAAACCAACAGACATTGTGACCAATACCGCTCTTGAGCGTCCGGTTCCTACCTTTGAGCTGCCGTTATTAGCAGATACTACCCGTACTATCACCAATGATAATTTGCCGGATAAGCCGTTTTTACTTAATGTTTGGGGCTCATGGTGCCCAACTTGCGTTATTGAGCATCCGTTTTTAATGCAACTAGAAGAGCGCGGCGTTGATATCGTTGGTGTGAATTATAAGGATGAGATTGGTAATGCGCTCAGTTACTTAAACCGAGGCGGTGATCCATTTTCTATGTCTATTCAGGATTCATTGGGTCAGTTTGCTCTAGACTTAGGCATAACTGGTGCGCCCGAAACCTTTGTTGTGGATGGAGATGGCATCATTCGTCAGCATATTGTTGGTGAGATTAATGAAGCCAATTGGCAACAGCGTGTTAAGCCGTGCCTGACCGTACTTAATAAGGCTAATAAGAACAACGATAGTCCTGATCTCATTCAGGTTGAGGAGATGTGCAAATGAACGTTACTCGAATAAGAGCTCCTCAACTAAAACCCAATATAGTTTTAAAACTAGCAAGCTTAATACTAGCGTGTCTGCTTAACATGACGGCAAACGCAGCTATTGACGTATACGATTTTGACTCACCACAGCAAGAAGCTCAGTATCGTGGATTAATAGAAGAGTTTCGCTGCCCAAAATGCCAAAATCAAAACCTTGCAGCCTCTGATGCACCGATTGCACAGGATCTAAAGCAAAAAGTCTATGATTTAATTAAAGATAGACGTAGTGATGCTGAAATACGCGTCTATATGCAAGAGCGCTACGGTGACTTTATTAGCTACAAGCCGCCTATGCGACCATCAACATGGATCCTATGGTTTTTTCCACCACTATTATTGCTCGTCTTAATTATTGGTTGGTTTTGGCAAAGTAAGCGTCGCCAAGTTGTTGCCCGTGGTCAAAGCGGCGTCACAGTGAACAGTACTGCTGCCTTGACCTCTACGGAAAAGGCTGAGCTTGATCGTCTATTATCGCAAGCTGAGAGTGTCGACCACGACATTACTAGCCTAGAGGACAAAAAATGACTCTATTTTCTACTTTTGGCTTATTTGTAACTCTAAGCTTGCTGATTGCCCTTATATTTGCGCTGATTGCTATTATGCCATGGCTACGAGCACCGCGTTTGCAGTCCAAACCAATAGACAATCAACTGCTAGATATTAATGTTGCAGTATTTCGCGAACGTTTAGCTGAGCTACAAACAGATAAAGACAGCGGTACTATTAATAATAGCCATTATCAAAATCAAAAGCTGGAACTGGAGCGTCAGCTATTAGATGCGCAGCGTCAGATAACACCTATGGTCACCCCTGATGTCAAAAGCCGTTTAATTGTCGCAGCTTGGATCCCAATATTGGCTGCAATGGCGTATTTACTAATAGGCAATCGTACGCCCGTGTTTGATTTGTGGACAGCTGAGGACAAAGTAGGACAAGTGGCTGACGACCTATTGACAGCTAAAATTGACAAGCCGCCATCATGGGCGTTTGAAGATGGTCGTCAACTGATTAGCGCCATGCAAACCAATGTCTATCGTCATGCTGATGACCCCAATCGCTGGATGCGTTTATCTGAGCTGTTTTTGTCATTAGAAGCGACAGACTCGGCGCTAGAGGCATTGTCACGTGCTTATCGCTTATCGCCTGATAACGAGGAGATTGCGACGACCTATGCACAGATCAGCTTCTTTGCCAATAAAGGCCAACTAGACGCCACCAGTCGCCGCGTCTTGCAGGACGTGCTGGCCAAAAACCCACGCCACGAAGGCGCGCAAATGCTGATGGCCATGGGCGAGGCGCGTAGTAATAACTTTGAGGAGGCACAAGGCTGGATTAAACGTCTGCGAAGCAGTATCGCGGCCAAACCTGGCGACCATACAAAAGCCTTAGCCAGCCTAGATGAGCTCAGCGCCAATGTCAGCGCGCAGCAGCAGCAAGCCTCAGAAGGGGTAGAGGTAAGCATTAGAATCAGCGCCAGCCTGTTGCCACTTGTCAAGGCAGACGATGTACTTTTTGTGGCGATACGTGATGTCAACGGTGGACCGCCATTTGCCGCCAAGCGCTTACCGATCAGCGTGATCAAACAAGGCGAGGCCACTATCAGTCTAAGCGATCTCGATGCGATGATGCCTGAACGCACCTTACAATCGGCGCGTGCAGACAAGGTACAGCTGGCAGTGATCGCTCGTATCAGTCATAGCGGCACCGCGGCGGCTGAGTCAGGCGACTTGTCTGGCAACCCTGTGGTCATTAGTGCCGATCAAAATCAGGCCAATGTTGAAATCAATCAACAGATTCCCTAATAAAAAATTATTACCGTAAGTTTCATAACACCAGAGCGGTAAGTGGAGCCGTTTATAAAAGTGGCGCGATTAATAGTCGTATACCAAAAACATATACGTTTAACATTGTTCATTGTATAAACACAGATAAAGAAAACAACTATGACTGAATCTACCGACAGATTAGATAGTACTAAATTGAATAGCGTTGAATCGGCTAGTACTAATATTGCTGACAATAAAGTACCTATAGCTGTGAGTAGTACTCATCAATCGATTGACTCTAAAACCATGAATCATACGCCTAAAGCTATGTACGTGACTTCAGGCAACTCGATAACACCTAAAGGTAAGTTGGATAAAATGCCAAAAATGGTTGCCAATGGCAGTCGCGCTTTTATCTGGTATTTGTTGGCGATAATGGTGTTAATACTTGATCAATGGACTAAGTGGTTGGCCCAAACCAAATTAGCGTTCAATGACCCCGTACCGGTCATTGAACCATTTCTCAACTGGACACTCGCTTATAACTATGGGGCAGCATTTAGCTTTTTAGCCGACGCTGGCGGTTGGCAGAAATGGTTTTTCTCAGGCTTAGCTTTTGTAATGGCTATCTTTTTAACGATTTATTTAATCAAAGCGCCACGTACAGCCAAGCTATTGTCTATGGGGTTGGCCTTAGTGCTTGGCGGTGCGATTGGCAACTTAATCGATCGTTTAAGAATTGGCAAAGTGGTTGACTTTATCCATGTGCATTATGCTGATGTCTGGAATTATCCTATTTTCAATGTTGCAGATATAGGTGTCTGTGTCGGTGTAGCGTTGATTATAATTGATATGATATTTTTGGAAAGTAAGCGTAATGAATAAACAAGTGAATATTGATCAGTACAAATAAAAAGAACTAGTGAACCGCCCCGACTATATCGGAGAGTGATTTACTTGAGTCAGGCAGCGATGCCTGACAGGGTTAAATTATCGTAATACCGCTTTTCAAACTCAAAGGGTGACACATAACCAATCGTGCTATGCAGTCGTATTTTATTAAACCAGTCCACCCATTCAAGGGTTGCCAGTTCAACATCATTGATACCAGTCCAGTTCTCCTTTAAATAGTCAATTACCTCAGATTTATACAGCCCGTTAACCGTTTCAGCCAGTGCGTTATCGTATGAATCACCAGTCGTGCCGACCGAGGCAATGATGCTAGAGTCCTTCATCTTATCAGCATAACGAATGGATAAGTACTGAACCCCGCGATCACTGTGATGAATCACATCTTTGGGGTTGTTCCTGTCTGCAATGGCTTGATTAAGCGCTGCCATTACCATATCGGTATTCATGCGATTAGAAACTTTCCAGCCAACGATAGCGCGAGCAAATACATCAATGATAAAGGCGGTATATACCCAGCCACTCAGTGTCTTTATATAGGTAAAATCAGCAACCCATAGTTGGTTAGGGCGATGGGCATTAAAGTTACGATTGACTAGGTCATCAGCGCGCTTCTGGTCATCACGGCTGTTGGTGGTAATCTTGCTTTTGCCACGCCAGATGCCTTGCATACCATACTGCTTCATTAAACGCTCTACGGTACACCGAGCAACCTTTAACCCGTCAGCTTTTATCTGCTGCCAGACTTTGCGCGCACCGTAACGGCACTTGCTGTCCCGCCAGATGCGTTTAATCTCGCTGATATAATAGTCGTCATGCTGCTGACGCAACGAGCGCTTGTCAGGGCAACTCTCCAAGTCTTTAGTACGGTAGTAGGTTGATGGGGCAATCGGTAGTACTCTACAGATTGGCTCGATCCCGTATTTCTGCTTGTGATCATCGATAAATGTGACCATTATTTCGGTGGACGGTCGAGCTCCGCCTGGGCGAAAAAAGCCGCTGCCTTACGTATGATCTCATTGGCCTGTTTGAGTTCTCTGCATTCACGTTCAAGCTCTTTAATACGTTGATCTTGGCTTTGAGCTTGCACTGAGGCAGGAATGGTTTGATCGATGTGCTTTTTATGCCATGAGCGCAGGGTTTCAGGCGTGCAGCCAATCTTAGGGGCAATGGCTTGAATAGCTGACCATGTGGAGGGATAGTCGTTTGCTGCTTCAATGAGCATGCGAACAGCGCGTTCTTTAATCTCAGGAGTGTAGGTTTGTCTTTTCATTGTCGTATTCTCTCAGAATGTTGAGTCTCCGACAATACCGGGGCGGTTCACTAGCGTCATAGCTGCTCTATACGGAAAGATACTTTTTATACTCAA
This sequence comes from Psychrobacter sp. TB67, assembly GCF_000511065.1. NCBI lineage: Bacteria > Pseudomonadati > Pseudomonadota > Gammaproteobacteria > Moraxellales > Moraxellaceae > Psychrobacter > Psychrobacter sp. TB67. Next base: position 21,079 of record NZ_AYYA01000060.1, on the reverse strand, counting down.
GTGTGTTTATAAAAATGCGAACTGGAAGGTGATATATGATTAATACAAATACTCTCTCATTCTATATCCCAAAACCCAATGCATAATTGTATGCGAGTGAACGCAGGATGATTTTGAAGTGGCTAGACGAAGGCGTGACGTGCTAAGTGGTAGATGACAAAAACCAGTACTTCAAAGCTCTGGACAGGGCCATTATTATAAAGACATTGAATACCGCCTAAATTATTTATTGAAATAACAAAAGGATAATATAGTGTCACATGCTCAGCTAACTATCAAACAAATACATAATCTTAGAAAAAAACAAAGTGCCGCATTAAAAAGCCTTACCATTATAGGCTACCTAGAAGGCACCTCTTTCTTATTATTGCTCTGTATCGCCATGCCACTAAAATATATGCTGGACATTCCAGAAGGTGTGAAATACATCGGTATGGCACACGGTATATTGTTTATTACCTATATCATAATACTTATAGGCTCAGCTATCAAAATGAAAATGCCTCTTTGGGCAATACCTGCGGGCGTACTCGGCTCACTCTTACCTTTTGGCCCATTTATATTCGATCATTTACTAAAAAATAACTTACAGAAAAGTGTAAGTAAAGAAGCCTAGAACAAGCTCTGCTACAAATGATACAAATGATACAAATGATACAAATGATACAAATGATACAAATGCTACAAACGTACCTTATTACTCAAGATTATTTTTCCTAACTAAATCACAAGCCGCCATCACTCATCATGGCGACAAATGAATAACATTGAGCAGAAATTAATCACAATAAAATTTTAATTCAGACCCAGTATGAATAATCTAACACTCTAGTCACTTTTCCAACTTATCTTACATACTATCGACAAACCCGTATTGTTTAAAAGCTAAACAGGTTTTGTCATCCGCGATGGATTTCCTATTATCCTAGGGTATACCCTAGCGGAACCGACTTAAAAGCCCCAAAACCCTATTAACAGACCACTCAAAACAGACTGCTATAATGGAACCACTTATATGTGCTAAAAATGAGCTTATAGCATTTGCTCAAAGCATGGGCATAAAGTCGCTGCATTCGATATATAAAATAAATCAGTTGCAACGCTAGTACGTACAAAGTTGATACAGCTGATTACTATCATAGCTAAAAAGGCAAAGTGATACTCAAATACTCAAATACTCAAATACTCAAATACAGGGTTTTTTTGAATCAAGATACATGATTAAAATCTATCAACTTAATGATTATATATTTGATAGCATCGCGTCTATAGAAACGTAAATTAATGTTTAAAATACTTCAGCTATTAACCCTGTTTTAAGACACGATAAACCGTAGCTACCCCAACACCAACTGCCTTAGCTACTTCCTCTTTTGTCATATTATTTTGACTGTCTAATTCTCTAATACGATTGTGTTTTGCTAGATTTGCTTTCTTACCAGTAGGTTTATATCCACTGTTTGCTAATCCCTGCTTGATACGTTCTCTACGCTTATCGTTATCAAGCTTTGCCATCGTTGCTAATAAGTCGATCAGCATATTGTTAATTACCCTAAGGATGTCGCCTGTCATACCCTCGCTAACCGTATGTGTAGTTGGTAGATCAGCTACCACCAATCGCAAACCTTTATCTTTGATGCGCTGCTTTAAGATTGCAAAATCATCTTGAGATAGCCTGCTTAATCTATCTACACTCTCAACAAGCAATATATCGCCTTGCTCAGCATCATTGAGTAACTTAGTGAGTGCTGGTCTATCTAACTTTGTACCACTGAAATGCTCTACGTACTCAACATGGTTATCATCATAGCTTTGGCTAAAGCTAATCAAGTCAGACAATGCTCTGGTCGCGTCTTGATCCTTAGTGCTGGCTCTCACATAAATACGAACAGTCATAACGCCACCTCTATTATTTAGACTTAATAATTAATGTTCATTGATAATAGCAAGATATTACTATCATTTAATAACATAAAAAAGTCTAATGATAGATAGGTTATCATTTAAAGGTTTTATGTTTTAGGTATAGTCTAATGGTAGATTGTCAGGCGCTTTCACTGGTTCGGTACCCTAGTGAGGACTTGAATATTAAGCTATCCTCTATGTCCTATTCTCAATTGAGTTTTTATGTCTAATATACTAAGTAATGAACCTATAATACAATACGAACCACAGAGCCTACGTCCAATAGTAGCTACTATTGGAGTACTTTTTAAAGATGGAAAGGTGCTTTTAGTACGCCGTGCTAACCCACCCGATGCAGGTCGATGGGGTTTTCCCGGTGGTAAAATTGAACGTGGGGAAACTGTTAAAGATGCTGCCGTTCGTGAACTTTATGAAGAGACAAGCATTGTATCAAAAGCCTTTAAGACATTTAACGCTGTAGACGCGTTTGACTTTGATAGTAGTGGTAAGCTGCGTCACCATTTTGTTCTTGTAGCCGTACTTTGTATTTGGGTTTCTGGTGATCCTCTAGCAGGTGATGACGCCCTAGAAGCTAGATTTTTCGATATTGAAGATTTGATCAATGCAGATTTAGCCCTTAGCTTAGATGTTAAAGAAATAGCATTACAAGCAGCTGAGTTACTCTAAAAAGTAAGAAAGTTCGATATTCTATACCCCAGGGGGAGGGTGTAAATAATTCTGTGTAAATACAGTTGAGAGTGTAAATAAAACTGTATTTACACAGAATTATTTACACCCTCCCAGTAACAGCCGATGTAGCCTTACGTTTGCACGATGCTTTAGGTATTAGTGCTGATTTACTCATGCGCGTTCAATCAAAGTACTCTCTTTGGATCGAATCGCAAAAACAACGTCCACAAATTCAGCCATTTTTTGCGAGTTGTTAGTGGTTTGACCCACTAACAACTAACACGTTGGCTATTCATTGAGTAAATCCTAAACTCAACTAATTCTTTTATTTATCAGGCAACCATTTTTCGACATTCGACGGCACATTCACGGCAAGCATCAGCACATTGCTGGCAGTATTGATGCTCATGTTGGCTACATTCATCTGCACAGTATTCACAAGCCTTGGCACAAAGCTCACAAATTTCTTTCATAAAAGGAGATTCTGTTTGCTGCATACGAGCACAGAGCTGACAAATATCTGCACAATCTAGACAACGCTGAATACATTCTCGCATCATCTCCAGATTTTCTTCTTTTAGACAGGCATTTGCACAACTGGCACAGGTAAGGTAACAGCTCATACATGCCTTTGCGCAATCTGAAAATTGGATATCGTTCATCATACTTACCTAAAGTCAATTGATTTAGGAAAATGCTAATCAAAAAAAAAGATATACACTAGGACGATTATGTAAGGGAAAGTAAAATAGTCATAGATTTTGTTAAATGGTTTTAGGAGAGTGTAAATGCAGTGTCGATGAAGGACTGCATGAGCTGCTTTTGAAAGTCTTTGATGTCATCGAAGCTTTTCATGCTGCTGGCCATTTGCTCAGCCAGTTTCTTGATGTCAGATTGGTTAGTCATTGCTTATTCTCCTGTTAGTGGATTATAAGCAGTTACACAAAGTTTGGGAAACTCTCATGGAAAATTGCCTTTTGAGTTTGAAGCAATGTACAATGATAAGATTAACCCGTTAGGTCAGGTGGCCTAACTTAAATAAAAAGTCTCCGACAAACCCGGTACGGTTCAGATGATGCGTTCTACTACATGGATTACAGTCTTGGTTGGATTGTTCATGTTCCAAAGCTTTTGGAATGTGGCGGCGGCCTTTTGTGTCCATGAACAACAGCCTCAATCACAGCAGAGTTATCATTTTGGTCATCACCAAAATACCTTGTGTGCCAGCGATAGTCGTCAACACGATCATAATGGACAGTCAGAAAACATAAAAACATTCAGTAGCGATTTAGAAATCGGTGAAGATCATCAAGATCATCTACCATCGATGATGCATTTGATTGTACAAAATGAAAAAGTAGATGTGTTTCATCCAAGCTCTGAAGTTAAAGTGAATCCACAATTTCATTGGAAAAACAGCTATCAGGCTCCTGACCTGTTTCAACAAAGCCTACCTCCCGAATTTTCCCCGCTCATGGTGGGGTAGCCTAAAACATTCCCACCACTTTTATTATTTAAATAAGTGGGAAAAATCATGTCTTCACAATCAATTATACTCTTGCGTCATAGCTTGGTTGCTTGTATATGTGCAGCGGCTATGCAATATAGCTATGCTGAAAACGTTACCAGCTTTGAATCCGCTTTAGCAAAAGTACAAAGTTACCAGACTCAAGACAAGCCGTGGCAACAAGTTCAGCAAATATCTGAATTGAATATTCAGCAAAGTCGGTTATGGCAGAATCCAAGTATAAGTTTAGAACAGTCTGGCTTTGGCTCAGGTCAAGAACAGGAATTCAATGTTGGCGTTAGTCAACCTCTAGATCTATTTGGTCAGCGTAAGCTGAACCGGGTGATTGCCAATACCTCGAATCAACAAATCCAATTGCAACAGCAATTATGGAAGGCACAAAGCCAACTGATTGTTAAATTTGCATGGTCGCAATTTGCACTTGCTGAGGTTGAGCAGTCTGCTTATTCAGTACAGTTAAAAACAAGTAAAGTCAATCTGGACAGTGCCCAGAAACGCTATCAGGCAGGCAGTATTGCCCTGGTTGATTTTGAGCGTGCCCAAATTGAAGCGCTAGAAATCCAACGACTTTATGAGCAAGCGATGCTGAATAAACAAGCTGCCGGTCGTCAGCTGTCTAATTTGTGGGGGGGAGAAACATCTTCACATCTTCAATTGAATAAAACCGCTATCCCTTGGCCAGAGCAAAGTCTCCAAACTGTGCAACGGTATATTGCTGAAGGGTGGCTAGAAAAATTCTATGCCTTGAACATTCAGCAATCGGATCATCAAATTGAAAATTTAAGAATTCAGGCACGTCCCAATCCGACTTTAAATGTAGGCATGAAACGTAGCAAAACCCCTAATGGAAGCAACGATACGACTTTAGCAATCGGCGTGGCTATTCCACTGAATATTTTCAATCGCCAGCAATATGCGATCCCGATGGTCCAGCAACAGCAAATATTGCTGAACCAACAGCAGCAGCGTGAGCTGAAGCAACAAATACTCGATATTGCCAACAGCATGCATCAGCTCAAAGGTTTACGTAGCCAGTTCGATGCCACAACAGCACAAGTTACTTTGGCGACCAAAGTTCAGAGCCGTACTTTACTAGGGTTTCAGGCAGGGAAACTGTCCATTACCGACGTTCAGCAAGCAACCACCCAACTGCAGAATCTTCGATTGGGTCAATTACAAACTCTACGTCAAGCTTGGCAAACTGCCCTAGCAGCTGAGGCACTCAGTATTGGCACAAGTTATGAAGAAATTAGCCGTTCGGATGCCTATACACAACTGAATAAAAAGGCAGTCGAAGCATCGCAAAATTTAATCAATGGGGGAGCACGATAAAATGAACGCCAAGCAAAACGGAAAAATATCCCAGTCTCTCATGATTGTAGTTTTGATTCTGATTACGGTCTTGGTCAGTCTGGCTATTTGGTTAAGTTCAAAAAAAACTGAATCTGAGGGGCAGGGTTATGATGAGGGAAATGCCGAATATTCTGATGAAGATAGTTCTGAAGAAGGACATGCTGAAGAAGGCGAAATACAACTGACCAGCCAACAAATGGTTGAACAAGGTTTAAAAGTTGCTGTTGCATCCACAGGATTGGTTGAAAAGCTGACAACCCTGCCAGGTAAATTGGTGGTGAATACCGATCAACAAGCGCATATATCGCCTAATTTTAGTGGTTATGTCGAGCAGATCAATGTGGCTTTAGGACAGAGCGTGCAAAAAGGACAAACGCTGGCTGTACTAACCGTGCCTGAACTGATCGACCAACAGGCAAATCTGCGTATGGCACAGGTGAATCTGGATTTGGCCCGTAAAGATTACCAGCGCGAACAGCAACTCTGGTCACAGGGGGTTTCTGCCAAACAGGATTACCAGCGTGCCGAAAATGCCTACCGTCAAGCGCAGATTACTGTCCAGTCCTCACAAGCACGTTTAAATGCATTAGGTGCAAGTGGCAATAACAATGGGCGTTTTCTGATTAAAGCACCGATCTCTGGGGTGATCAGTCAAAAAGATATTGTGGTCGGTGAAAATGTGCAACTGGCTAATCAGCTCTTTGTCATTGAACAGCTGAAAGATTTATGGCTTGAGTTTAATTTGCCGAATCAATTCTCAGGTCAACTGCAAGCCGGGCAAAAAATTGACTTTAAAGTGAATGATTCAGATCAAAGCTATAAAGCTACTGTACAAAGCTTAACCTCTCAGGCAGATGTACAAACAGGGCGTCTGGTGGTGCGCGCAAAACTCGATGCGCAAGCTACTGAGTTGCGTTCTAATGTGTTAGTGAGAGTGTTGATTCCGGAAGCTACAGCAAAATCAGCCCTTCGGATTCAAAAGTCTGCGCTGCAAAGTATTGAAGGTGAAGACAGTATTTTCATCGTAGATTCAGAACAAAAAGGTCAAGTCCACTTAAAAGCACAGAAAGTGCAATTGGGGCAGGCTTCAAGTGATGGACAATGGCTTGAAGTGATTTCTGGGCTGACTGAAGGGCAGAAGTATATCGCTCAAGGCAGTTTCTTGTTGAAATCTGAATTAGAAAAAGACGAGGCAGGCCATGGACATTAATTCTGATCTGCCAAAACCAGAAGGTTTATTCGAACGAATCATTCAGTTTTCCATACAAAATGCGATTTGGGTGTTGCTCTTTGTCTGTACCTGGATTGCGGTCGGGGTGTATAGCTATCAGAAACTCCCGATTGATGCTGTACCCGATATTACCAATACCCAAGTCCAGCTTAATACTCAAGCCAAGGGTTTTACTGCGCTTGAAGTCGAACAGCTGATTACCTATCCCATTGAAAATGCCATGGCTGGCATTCCGGATCTGGAGCTTACCCGTTCCATATCCCGTTATGGACTCTCTCAAGTCACCATTATCTTTAAAGATGGGACTGATATTTATTGGGCCCGTCAGCAGATTAACCAACGGACACAGGAGGCGCAATCTGAGTTGCCTGCACAAATCGCACCGACGATGTCCCCCGTTTCTACGGGTCTCGGTGAGATTTATCAATGGGTACTGAAGGCAGATCCGAATGCGAAAAAGCCGGATGGAACTGCATACACGCCGATGGATTTGCGTGAGATTCAGGACTGGATTGTGCGTCCTCAACTGCAACGTGTTAAGGGAGTTGCAGAGGTCAACAGTATTGGTGGTTTTGAAAAAACCTATGTGGTCTCTCCCGATTTAAACCGGATGCAGCAACTGAATATCTCATTAGAACAACTGCAACAGGCTTTAGCGCAAAATAATGAGAACCGAGGTGCAGGTTATATTGAAGACAATGGTCAGCAACTGACGGTACGTGTACCGGGTGCATTCAATGGGCTTTCTGATATTGAGAACACCATGCTGGGTAGCCCAAATGGCAGCCCAATTCGGGTTGGTGATATTGCGCAAGTCTCTATTGGGCATGATTTAAGAACCGGTGGGGCAACCTATAACGGCAAAGAAACCGTTTTAGGGATTGTCATGATGGCGATGGGTGGAAATAGCCAGACTGTTTCTAAAGCTGTGGATGCCAAGCTTCAAGATATTCAGAATAGTTTGCCTAAAGGGGTAGTGATTGAAACGGTGTACGACCGTACTACCTTGGTTGAGAAGGCGATTAAAACCGTTCAGAAAAACTTGGTAGAGGGAGCAATCCTGGTCATCATCATTCTGTTCCTGTTTTTAGGGAATATCCGTGCTGCCTTGATTACTGCCTGTGTCATTCCACTCTCTATGCTGTTTACCTTAACCGGGATGGCACAGCAAAATATCAGTGCCAATCTGATGAGTTTAGGTGCACTCGATTTCGGCATCATTGTCGATGGTGCTGTGGTGATTGTCGAAAACTGTATCCGGCGTTTAGCCCATACACAGCAACTGTTAAAACGACCTCTCACACAAAGTGAACGCTTTAAGGAAGTTTTTCTGGCTGCCCGCCAAGCACGTCGTCCTCTTATTTTTGGTCAGCTTATTATTTTGGTGGTGTATTTGCCGATTTTTGCTTTAAGTGGTGTGGAAGCAAAAATGTTCCATCCGATGGCATTGGCAGTGGTACTCGCCCTTGTTGCAGCCATTATTTTATCGATCACCTTTGTGCCTGCTGCTGTGGCATTGTGGGTCAAAGGCGATATTCAAGAAAAAGAAAGTCGTTGGATGTTATGGCTAAAAGCTAAATATCAGCAAACTCTTGATATTTCGTATCAATACAAAGCAGTTGTGCTGACTTTTGCACTGTGTTTATTAGTGATTACGGGATTTATCAGTACCAAACTCGGCAGTGAATTTGCACCACAGCTCAGTGAAGGAGACTTTGCGATACAACAGTTACGTTCACCAAGTACAGGCTTAGAAGAGTCTTTACGTATTCAGGAGAATACTGAAAAACTTCTTTTAAAGAGTTTCCCTGAAATTAAGGCAGTATTTGCCAGAACGGGTACAGCCGAGGTTGCAACAGATGTCATGCCACCCAATATTTCAGATGGCTATATCATGTTAAAGCCTCGTTCAGAATGGCCAAATCCTAAAGAAAGTTTAGATGAATTACGTGGCCGTATGGTGACGTATTTAGCCACGATTCCAGGCAATAATAGTGAATTTTCACAACCGATTGAACTCCGATTTAATGAATTGATCTCAGGTGTGCGTAGTGATGTTGGTGTGAAAATCTTCGGTGATGATATGAATGTCCTCAATACTGAGGCGACTAAAATCTCCAAAATCATTCAGCAAATATCGGGTAGCAGTGCCGTGAAAGTTGAGCAGACCTCAGGTTTGCCATTACTGAATGTCGAGGTAAATAAAACTTTGGCTGCACAATATGGTTTGAGTGTGCGTTCAATTCAAGACCTTGTGGCAACCAGTATTGGTGGACAAAGCGTGGGAGAGATTTTAGAAGGCGATCGTCGTTTTGATTTTGTTATCCGTCTTGGAGAGCAAGACCGTAGTGTCGCATCTGTTTCCCAGTTACCTATTCAGCTTCCAAATGGTGGCAGTATTTTATTGTCGGATGTCGCGCAAGTCTCGACCATTGAAGGAATCAACCAAGTCAGTCGAGAAAATGGTAAACGCCGAGTTGTGGTTACAACGAATGTTGAAGGGCGTGATTTAGGGTCTTTTGTTTCTGATGTACAGACACAGCTCAAAGCATACACTTTGCCAAGTGGTTATTGGATAGAATATGGCGGTCAGTTTGAAAATTTGGCTTCAGCCAAAGCACGGATGCAAATCGTGATTCCACTGACTTTAATCACTATCTTTATTTTACTGATGGCGGTCTTTCACAATGTCAAAGAAAGTCTATTGGTCTTTACCGGGATACCCTTTGCCTTGACCGGTGGTGTGCTGTTCCTTTGGCTAAGGGATATTCCATTATCGATGTCAGCTGGAATTGGCTTTATTGCCTTATCTGGTGTTGCAGTCCTCAATGGACTGGTAATGCTGACCTTTATTAATGAATTAAGGGACAAATATCCAGTGCATAAAGCCGTGTGGCAAGGGGCTATTTTGCGCTTAAGACCAGTGTTGATGACAGCTTGTGTGGCTTCACTGGGTTTTGTACCAATGGCGCTGTCAACCGGAACAGGGGCTGAGGTTCAACGGCCACTGGCAACCGTAGTGATTGGCGGGATTATCTCTTCAACATTACTAACTTTGGTGCTGTTACCCGTGCTTTATCGTTGGATAAATGAAAAAAAAGTTTCTTAATCCAATAGATTAGTCGATTTACAGCAGAGATATTGGCTGTTATCCAATATCTCTGCTCATCATAAATAGAATAAGGAAAATATTTTATGTCAGAACATCATGATCATAGCCATGCGGTTGTTACTGAAGAAAATAGTAAGAAGTTAATGGTTGCCTTAGGTTTAACGACTACTTTTTTAATAGTAGAAGTTGTCGCTGCTTTTGAGACCATCCCGAATTCTGTGTAACTGCCGTTTAGATTAAATGCTTGCTGATACGGTCATCAAACATAATCATAAAACGATTCAGAGCAGACGTCCAGTTACGGATTGGCATCGACCACGAGCCCATCTTGGATTTTGTGTAACTTCTATTTGCTAATAGGGTATAAGAAGTTACACAAAGTTTAGGAAAGTCCCTTTTTTATACCTATCGCTCAACCAACTTTTCCTCAATCATTTCAGTCAACAACTCAGTCACCGTTTTTCGGCTTTCAAGCGCGTACCGCTTGAGCGCAATGTGTTTATCTTCATCTAAATTAAAATTCACGCGTACCGTCTTTTTGGGACTGTCCGTCACATCCGATAAAGCCAATTGATCCTTAACGTTCTTACTAGGACGACCTGCTGATAAACTCATGACTTACTCCTCACCAAAAAATATTTGAATCTCACTGACCAATGCGGTTATCTCTTGTATCGCATTGCTACTAGGCGATTCGGTATCAAATACTGTCTTACCAAGGGCAGCACTATTAGGATAAGCAACTCGCTGCATCACTCTGGTCTCTAATACCGGAATATTATAATCAAGCAGCGCGGTTGCAACCTCTTTACCAATATTGGTATTTTGAATGGCGCGTGAGACAACAAAGGCTGCCTTTAGTTGGCCATCCATCATCTCAATACGCTGCTGCACTAAATCAACCAAATCGCTGGTCGCCCAGATATCATAGGGGCTCGGCTGCACCGGAATCAATATAAAATCAGCCGCTTTTATAGCAGAAATAGCCAGACTAGTAGCTTGCGGCGATCCATCGATCACCACATAATCTTTATCAGAGACGTTTTTTAAATCTTTATCAAGTGTTGGTCTATCGAGCCCAATCACCGGTACCGGATTGTCTTCATCAACTGCTCTCCAGTCACGCGCACTGCCCTGCTGGTCACTATCCACCAACAAAACACTATGGCCTTTTAGCTGTAAGCCACGAGCCAAATGCGTTGCGATGGTAGTCTTACCGCTGCCACCCTTTTGATTTAATACCGCGATTACCTTCATAAATACAGATCCCTGTAGTATGTATTGAGTATATAAGTATATAAGTATATAAGTATATAAGTATATAAGTATATAAGTATATAAGTATATAAGTATATAAGTATAACTAAAAATGTACGTCACATTACTACTAATAGCAATACTTCATAGTAAAAATAGCATCACCTTTTCTAACTAGCGTATATCCATCATGATAGACGTCCTGTATCAAAGACAGCATAACGAACTGCCTACTACCAGGTAAATTACCGCTGTTGAATATCAATTTGAGCTACTAAAAGGAATACGTTAGCCACTCATATTCGTTATAATCTGCTCACCAATCAAAACCACCAATCGTTAATGAGGAAACCACTATGGTGAAGTGTCACTTATCGACCATCATGGGCGAAAGACGCCTTAAAATTGCCGATGTCGCAAGGGATACTGGCATCAATCGTGGCACCATTACTCGCATGTATCATGAAGAAGCCACCCGAGTTGATCTAGATGTCATCGAGTCTTTATGCACGTATCTTAGAATCAATGTTGGTGATTTATATGAAATCATAAATGAGGACAGCAGTGAGTCGCCTGAGTGAACACCTTCGCTCATAAGACATTATCACCTTTAAAAGTATAAAAAGACCTACAGAAGGTTATTTTCTCTTGCGATAGATTAAAATATAGGTATAATTTGACCTGTAGTAAGTCATTTTATCCATTATTTATACACAATAATCTGCAGGAGAATACTAATGAATAACAATCTATCGCGGCTCAACAGCTGCGCTTGGTTTAGTGAACAGACTAAAAATTTAGCCTCTAAGCTGTTATTCAGCTTACAAGTACAGCAAGGCGTACAACTGGCATCATTACTTGGTGTTGACGCTATTCTTTATAATGATGAAGCGATTTATGTCTGGGTGCAACGACAGCTGGATGATGGTCTTATCGTTGACGACTACACTTTAAGCATCCTTGAAACTGCTTTTATAGAGTTGGTCACAGCTTACACTGACCAAGCAGCCTAGTCACTTTAGCTTATATTTACAGACTTCTTGTTTAACAAGAAACAATAACCCTTAAAGCCAGATAAAGTGTCATTATCTGGCTTTTTAATATAGACAAAGATAACGACAATCAAACAAGCCTTTTTTCAGTCTTATATGTTTCAGAAGACGCACTTTTGGGCAATATAGCTCACTATTGCCATACGTCTTTACTCAGTCGGCTTTGCACGCGGCACCCCAGCTATTTTATAATAAACAAAGCCTCTCTCATCTCTCAAAACACTCTTACTGTCTGCTCTAACGCACCAGCTGATTGCATCAGGCTGCTCTTTATTAACATCACAAGCCAAAATAAACTGCGCACTTTGAGCATTATTAAAGGCCTGTTTCCAACCCGTTTCAAGCTCATCGATGCCGCGCTGTAGCTCTGCTTGCTGGTATTTCATCTCTGCAATCTCATCAAAGCTTGGCACATACCAAAATACCAGAGCCACCAAACTTATTATCACAGCCATCGTACCCGCTGCGACAGCGGCTGCAATCCTTTTAATACTCATAGTCTCAATGGACTTATGAATTTTGTCCAAGTCTTTACTAGCTCTACCCTCGACCTGCTCAATCCGCGTTTTGGTGGTGGTCTCAAAGGTCTCAATATCTTCAATAATCTGCTTATGACCAGCTTGGTACTGATTGGTGAATAGGGCTAGATTGTCAGCGCTTGCGCTAAGTTTATCAGCAACTCCTTGCATGGTACTGATTTGTACCTCTATGCTATCGTTTTTAGCAGTGACGACCGACTCTACAGCCGTATCAATCTGCTGTTTCATATCGGTGATGATGCCCGCTATTTTGTCATCATAACGACGCGGCATCTCATTGTCAGTGAAAGCCGTCACTGCTGCTTGAAGCTGCTTTAACACGAGTTCTTGATACTGGCTCAATGCCTGCGAAGTCGTGCTTGCGCTACTACCTAATTCTTCAATGGCAGAAGACACCTCATTCACCTTGCTATCAATACCGCTAAGCGAACGCTCAAGCCGCCTCGCTACCGCATCATCGGCTCGCTTAATCAGCTCACGCAAGGCCCCAATGACCGGAGTCAATGAAGTCACTAGGTTAACAAGTTGATCGTGTATGTCTTGCTCATTGCTATTGTCTTTATTCATGGGGTACTCATTATTATAATGCCGCCTAAAATGGGCGTGGTGAGGAGTAGCGGCGTCTTTGTGCTTGTTCATGCGCTTGGATGGCGTTCTTCGTTTTTTGCAGGTGATCTGTCACAGTTTGTGTGAGCGTTGCCCCATCTATGGTGATAGCAGGAACGTGCTCAAAGCGCTCATTGATCTGGGTTAATACCTCGACCTTATCTTGATTGTCAGGCAAGCGCTCAAGCTGTTGCCATAGCGTCGTTGCTGCCTTCTGCACCTGCGTTGCAATTTTTTTGGCATCGGTGTCTCGTAAACTTTTTTGTAGTGTCGTAAAGCTGTCAGTGTGTTTTAGAGTAGTGAATATAAATGCTTGTGCGGCAACCGCCTCAGCCGCGTTGATCACTTCGATCGGTGCATCAACGGCCTTAAAATCAAGGGCATCAACGCGGTCACGCACCCGTACCACTAAATTGTCAAATCGATCTCGATATGCTTTGGTCTCATTGATTCGCTGACGCTTAAGAGATGCCTGCTGCCGTCTCTGTTGTAAAGCTACTCGCCGCCTGGTTAAAGCCTCCTCTCGTGCGCGCTCAGCCTCTTCCTTAAGCTTTGCTTGCTCATGTGCTTTATTGAGCTGGTGGTGAAGCACCATCGTACGGTTGCGCCAGTCATCAAGCCGATCTGCGTTCAATTGAGTGGTCTTGGTACGGGTAATCTCATCGTATAGGTCATCATCTTGCACAATCACAGCTTCACTTTGATCCAGTAAGGCGATACGCTGCTCATAAAACGGCGACAGGCGCTGATAGGTTTTTTGACTGGTATTAATTTGCTGCTTTAACTGTTTGATGTCGTTATCATTGGCAGTCTTAAACGCTTTAACATCAGCGGTCAATGCCGTTAAACGAGTGTAAGCATCCGCGTCTACCTCTACTGCTTTTAACGTACTGAGCGCCTCACGCTCTTTTTGAAGATATTTAAAGCGCTCAACATCCAGATCTGCAAATGCGGCAAACTTATGATAAGTGTCCATGTTATTGGTGACGTCTATCTCTTGTAGATCCGCAAACGCTTGATCCCACTGTAAGGATAAGTCGGATTTTTCAATATCAATCTCATCAAGAGCTTTAAAGCCAGTCGCCAGTTTATTCAGCTTTGCGGCAAAGGGTTTTAGCGTGGCCTTCAACCCTTTGTAGTCCGCAATGACTTCATTATTAAGCGGGATCAGCTTTTTTAAAACCGTTTTATTGTTCAGCACCGTTTTATCAATCTGTGACAGCTGCTCTTCAAGACGGCTAACAGCGCGGCCTGTTTGTAGGGTATCATCTTGTCTAAACTCCTCAACCAACGCTAAAGCCGCCTTTAGTGCCTCACTTTGCTCTTTTGTGCTTATCTGCCTGGCAAGCTCAATCATTTTTTGGCGGGGGTCACTAAAATCCTGTCCCACCTCCTCGGTGAACCGCTGGGTACTCTTAATGTTTTTATCAATAGTAATAATCTGTTTAGACTGGTGCGCTAACTCTTCATGCAGCGCATCAATGGTTGAAAATAAGGCGCTGCGTACCATCTTTTTTTGACTCACAAAGTCGGCTGAGATTGCTAAAAGCTCATCAAGTGCGTGATCATTGGCCGCATCACTATGCGTCTGACTGTTACTTTTAGGGATAGCGGGTTCAAGTTCAACGGCAGGATCTACAAATCGGATATTACTGAGCTCAATTCGCGCAAAGGGTTTACGCTTTTTATAATGTATTGTGACGCCGTTAACCTCTTGTTCATTGCTTTCTAGGTCAATACGTCCCTTGTCGTCGTACTCAATTACTAAACCATTTTTTTCAATGTAAGCATTGATCTCATCAATCGTCTCGTTGTATTCGTGAATCACTGAACGATTGCCTTTGAGAATATCCTTATATAGTGATTTACCCAGTTTCATTTTTGGCAAACGATTGATGCCCAGCTCACGGTAGGATTTCTCACTAATGGTTTTATTCTTAGGCAGTAGCTCATTGGCCATATCCGCCCAAAGGGTGCGTTGATATTTAAGCTCATCGCCGCGTCCGTTTAACCCCTTAGATAACCGCTCCTCCGTTGACCACTGCAACCAATTCTTGCGTGCTGATAAAGCATAACCCTCAACATCCGCTACTATCTCACGGCTTGAGAGTAAAATATGGGCATGAAAGTTACGACTGGTCAGCTCAACCACTTCAACCTCCCCCACATGTTTCTCGTGACTGTGGGGCCGATGAATGGCCACATCGACAAGCACGTTATAGCGATCAGATAAGGTTTGAGCGTAGCGCTCGGCCAGAACTATACGCTGATCCGCGGTGATCCCATCAGGAAACATCACATCAATCTCAGTACCCAATTGCGCGTTTTTACGAGTCTCAATGCGTTCGATATCATTCCAAAAACCCTCACGTGTCACTGCTAGATCCCCAGCAAGAGTTGGCGTTATCAACGCCGTATGCACCACATTTTTCTCAACAACTTGCGTGTATTTAGTACCATCACTGTCCACTAAATTTAAGATTTTGTCTTTAGCTTTACTGGTGTAATCGTGGACGACTCCTGACTGCTCATCAACCAGTTTTGAGCCAGAATTATAAGCCGACTTTGCCACCACGCTATGATTTTTCGCCTTACTAACGGCGCTAACCGACAGGTGAAACCCTTTATTATTCATAGCAAAAAATCCGGAATTGAAAAATGTTTTCTTGGGGGTTGTAGGGGGTTCGCCCCCTGCCGGACGACGGAGTTTATGTAAAAAAGCAGTACCCCTTGTGGGTCTTTTTTACACAAACTCCTAAGTTCGCTCTTAACAGAGGGTTAAAATACTACTGCGCCCACGAAACGATGTGGTCTTGTGTATTTTACTACCTTGCATACCTATGTATGTACTGCTAGGATCAACTCTATCATAGTTGGCTAAAAAAAGGATGAGGTAATGTCAGTAATATCAGATGATTTATTCGCAAATAAGATTAAGCAATTACAGGCTCTTAAAAAAGAGATTGATCAGGACAGGCTTGAAGCACATAAAATATTGGGGGAGTGGTTGGCCAACGCATTAGACGATGATGATAATCATGAACTGCAAGCTATTTTTTTAGACGCACACGATAATGAAAAATATGCTCGTTTGAAAAAGCACCGTGAATTTTTGAAAGCAATTGCCAATAAAATACAAAGTAAAGCTGAGGTGGTACCAAGCAGCTTTACACCACCTAAAAACAGTCAGGACAGTGACCACGGTTCATTGCTTGATATTTATTCATCATCACAGTAGCTACTCGAAATCGCCTAATTGAAGGTACAGCTGGATCGTCTACTAATTAGCGAAAGGTTAGGAGACGGTTATCGGCTGTTTTAAGCGTTTTAGAATAGCTTTAGCTACCATCGTATCGGACAGAGCGTAAAACGTATATAAGAGTGGTTTCTAGGCTTTTTAGCAACGGTTTGATAAGTGTTTACAGATGTGTCGATAATGGCTACTGAAAATGAAGACAAACTATCTACAAAAAATGAGACTGATATTGAGAATGTGAAAACAGGGTTGTCCAGAATGACAGATGAAGATATTCAAAATATCTTTGACCATGCTTTTGAAGATTTTCAAAGATCCAAGCTTGATCCGAACTATGTGAACGAGGATTAACATCAAGTAAATGGACAATTGCATTCTGAGCTACTGATAAGTTTTATAAGTGATTGGTCGATCAAATTATCATCTTAAATCCGTCGGTTTTTTGGTTTTTTTCCTATTATTTAATATAAAAACATATTTTTTACTTTTAAAGACTTTTAAAGACTTTTAGGACGCTCTCAGACCTTACCAATTAAGGGCTTCAAGATCTATAAAGCTACAATCAGCTAGGTTAATGCTACAATCAGCTAGGTTAATGCTACAATCAGCTAGGTTAAAAGCTACAATCAGCAGGTATTATGCTACAATTAGATAGATTTGAGCATTAAGGCGTAGATATGACTAACCAAGTTGGTTTATATGAGAAGAAATACCCTGCAAATTGGGTTGTTATGCAAAATCGTATTCTACAAGCGTTTTATGAAATGACACTTGATGAAAAACGGTTGCTGTTGCTTGCTAGTTCAGTAGTGCGTTTGATAGATGCCACTGAAAAAGACACTATAGAGATAACCGCGAAAGCATTTGCAGAGGCTTGCAACATTCAAGTGGATTCTGCTTATACTCAATTAAAAGATGCTAGTGAAACGATGATGAGGCGATTTTTTAGCTATAGAAATGAACGCGGTAGCCGTGTCAATGTACAGTGGGTCATCAGATCAATATATGAAGATGGCTATGTGTCTCTATGTTTTACAGATGAAGTGCTACTGATGTTGAAGGTTTTTGATGAAAATAATCCATTCACTAAATATAAAAAAGAAGATGTACTTAAACTGAAGGGTGAATATTCAATAGATATATACCATCTGGCCAAAAAACATGAGGCAATGAGCTCGTGGACAATGTCACTTGAAGAAATTAGAGAGGAGCTAGCTCTTTCTAAATCTTACGAACGTATTAACAACCTAAAAAGTCGAGTCATCAACCCAAGCGTTGAAGAAATAACAGAAAAGTCAGATATTAAAATCACCTATGAAAACGTTAAACGTGGTCGTACCGTCACAGGACTAAAATTTAATGTCAAAGCTAAGCCCACCAAGAAAAAAAGTCTGGAGGACTTAAATCAGA
Source organism: Psychrobacter sp. TB67 (assembly GCF_000511065.1). Taxonomy (NCBI): domain Bacteria; kingdom Pseudomonadati; phylum Pseudomonadota; class Gammaproteobacteria; order Moraxellales; family Moraxellaceae; genus Psychrobacter; species Psychrobacter sp. TB67. The sequence continues at coordinate 3,140 of NZ_AYYA01000060.1, read as the reverse complement.
ATAATGAGAATAGAGATATACCATCCTTAACCGTCAAACAGATCGACCGTTTTGCGCCTCTATTGGCTAACTATGCCCCATTTGGTAGCTATGCGCCTTCAGGAAAAAGTACCCAAGAAGTGATCAGCTGGTTACACACTCAATTAAGAGATGAAGCTTTTTTAAAGACCCACAAAAAGCACTTACTGGCGATAGGCTATACGTTCCCTAAGCAGAAATCATAATATGAAAAAAGCATGCTTAGTAGTTTTGGCATTACAAATGGTTTATATTGTACGTACATATATAAGCCATTTGTAATGCCATGACGACAACCAATTATAATATCAGGCTCGATCAAGAGCTCAAGGATAGCGCCTTTGCCGTGTTTGAAAGCTATGGATTAACGCCGTCTCAAGCAATCAAATTGTTCTTAACTCAAGTGGCGCAAACCAATACCGTGCCGTTATCCTTTGATTATCAAAAACCCTCTAATCTTAATACGCCGCCACAAACTTCTGCGGGTGATTACGGATTGAGCGGCCAGCGCCATAAATAAATCAGTGTAAAATATCTGTACAGATATAAGTACAGATATGGTATATAATATCAGTCATACAAATAAAGATGACCAAACACGGAGTAATCGTTATGGATGTTGTGAACTACACTGATTTTAGAAAGGGCCTAGCCAAATATATCGATAAGGTAGATACCGACAAATCGCCGATCGTGATTACTAGACAAAACGCCAAACCTGCGGTACTCATGAGTTTAGAAGAGTTTAATTCATATGAGGAAACGCTTCATCTGCTAAAAAGCCCCACTAATGCCAAGCGCCTCAGACGCTCTATAGCCGATGCTAAGGCGGGTCGTTTAATCGAGCATGACATCAATACGGATGACGCATTATTGACTTGTGATGATGAGGTGGACGCTTGATCTTATCTTGGACACAGGATGCGTGGGAGGACTACGAATACTGGCAAAAAACCAGCAAAGAGAAGGTCAAGCAAATAAGTAAGCTGATTAAAGCCATCAAACGTGACCCATTTGAGGGTATTGGTAAACCTGAACCACTCAAACACGATCTGGCAGGCTATTGGTCGCGTCGCATTGATCAAGAGCATAGACTGGTTTATGAGGTTCAAGATGATGCCATTATCATCGTTCAGTGCCGATATCATTATTAAGTAAACAGTGTTAGTTCACAAAAGTGCTTGATCCTAAGAATCAGGCACTTTTTTATTTTCCATTCTGGCTATGTGTCCTAAAACGAACGAGAAAGCTCTGTAGAGACGTCTAAATATATTGGTTAGTATTTCGACCTAAACATTCGATAACAAACCTTATGTGGTCATACGACGCCATATAATTGCTAATAATGACTATACCTCTGATCACGTTACCACAGATTGACTTCCTCCCCGACCTAAAGGAACGGGGATTCCTACTAAAGACGGCCAAGCCCGACCGCGAGAATGTTTTTTGCTCCATTAACATCTCTGTTATGGGTCGTTTTACAAGAACGACAAAACCATGCTCTTATACCAAGACCTTCTCTACCTTTCGGACTGTCTTGGCGAGAGCCGCAACACGAGCAGGTTTGGGTGGTGTACGCTTCATTGACTTCGATATAGTGGCAACCTGCGTTCGCGCATTTATAATCCAGTTGCCGCTTAATCTCAAACCAACCAGCATCATAGACGGATTTGGCCAGTTTGGATGAAGTGAATGAGTTTGATTTGATTTTACCAACAACGATTAAGCTGTTGGCTTTGACAAGCTTTGATGTGAATTTATGAATCAGATCTTGGCGGGTGTTTTTAATCTTGGCATGAATGACCTTAACCCGTTTTTTGTTTTTGGCACGTTGAGCGATGGCCAGTTTTTCTGCGTATTGATGGGTGACTTTGATTTGTAGCTGATCACCCTCACTACTGACTGCGGCATCTTTACAGCCTAAATCAATACCGACTTGGCCCGTACCACAAACTGTTTTTGGAAATTCTTTGACGGTGATACAGGCGTACCAGTGACCTCGTGCATCTTGTACCAGCTCACAAGTATTGATGGTATAGAGCGAGAGATACCATCTTAAAAAAGCCAAATCAAGTGCTAATTAGCTCAACTCTTGCTTGGTAAGGTTGCTGATGTTTAACCACGCCGAAACAAATATGCACAAGCTTACGCATCGCCGCACAGACAGCCTGCATTTTGCACTTACCGTTAGCAAGCAGTCGCTCATACTGCGCCTTAATGTCGGGATTATGCTTAATGGCGACTAGCGCCGGCATATACAATTTAGCTCTTACGGCACTTGAGCCATTCTTTGCTAAGCGAGACTTGCCCTTAAATAGCCCTGATTCACTATGCTTGGGAACTAGACCTAAAAAGGCTGCCATTTGCGACGCTTGACTAAACTGCTTATTATGCATCAGCGACATCATCTGCTTTGAGACAACAGGGCCGACGCCTTTAATAGTTTGTAGCAGATATTGGTCTTGCTTTAAATTGGGATGACCATCGATATGGTCATCAATATCACCATTGAGCTTAACAATGGCGGCTTGCAAAGAGACTATCATCTGCTCAATAGACGCTTTAACGATAGGAGCGGTGTCTGTGGCCTCCGTTTTTTCCAATCGATTCAGCTCACGTTGTAAGTCTTCTTGTAGCGCGTCTAAGCGCGACAGTAAAGACTTGAGGTGACGCGCCTCTGCTGGCGGCGGTGTCCACAATTTAGGCTTAGCACTATAGGTGTAGCGGGCTAATAACATACTATCTTTCTTATCCGTCTTGTTGCGACTTCCTAAACTAGCAGCATAGCTTTTGACGTAAGCAGGATTGATGATGCTAACGTTAAGCTTTTTATCAAATAGGTAGTAGGCGATGTTCTCGTGATAGACGCCTGTAGCTTCAAGGGTTATGTGGATGTTGTTTAAGTCATCAGTAATGTTAGCAATTAGCCAGTTGATAAGAGCAGCATAGTCACTGTGATCATTTTTAAAGACTTTAGTTTTGAATTTTAGTTTGTCAGTGTCTTTGAGCCATGCAATATCTAGCTTATTTTTACTAACGTCTATGCCTATATAATGTGTCATCTTATTGTCTTCCCTTGTTTATGCAGTGTCACTCATGGCATCTGATAAGATGTCGAG